>NZ_JBWKXO010000005.1:0-228765 GCF_059423025.1 Pseudomonas sp. GW704-F2
GCGGTATCGGTTTTGGGGGCGGGGTGGGGAATTACCTCGATTTCTTTATTCTGATTATTGCGCGCTCGTGTTTGCGCCGCTTTTCAATGGCCACCCTTACCTTCCCGCGCATATGGCGAAGTTCTACGCATTTGGCACGCAGTTCCCGGTGACGTTTGCTGCGAAGCAGCAGCAGGCCGAGTACCGGCCAAAAGAAGCATTCCGCGTAAATGAATGGGTTCGGTGAAAAATGAAAACCTGGCACAGCGACCAACAGGCAGGCGATGAAAAAGCCATACATGCCCCAGACCCACTTAGGTCGCCCGTAGGCGATCATGAAATTGCAGTGGGTGATAAACCAGGCCAAGAGCACGCATGCACTTTCAGCAGCAGCGTTCGATAACGATGGTAAATAATAGTTTTCCACCAGCACAACAACAGAAGAACTGCCGAAGATGCCCGCTAAAATTACGCCGATAAACACGGGAAAGTAGCGCAAAAGAAAAGGGCGCACCGGTATGAGAGGTTTCCGTCCGAGAAGTCTCACTCTGATATATCCTCATACAGCCCAACCGCGACGATCCGGATGTTCCCGAACAGTAAGTTGTCGGGAATGAGGCAACGCTCCCAATTAATCAAAGCAAAATCACCTTTTTTGTAGCCTGTCAGCAATTTTCTGTATCCGTTTTCGCCTAAAACGAAGTTCAACAAGCTTCCCACGCATCTCACGATGACGCTTGCTGTTGAGAATCAGCAGACCAAGCAATGGCCAAAACAAACTTTCGGCATAGATGAACAGATGAGGGGAATAACGAATGGCCGGAAGAGCGGTAACCAGGCAGGCTCCAAAATAGACAACCATGACCCACACCCAGTCTCGTCGTCCACGGACAATCATAATGTTGCTAAGACTCAAGGCGCATGCCAGAACGACACATGCCCACCACGCTACTTGTGCCGAAATAGCTAAAGAAATGGCTTTGAGATAGTAATTTTGCACTACCACCACTACGGAAGATCCAGCAAAAATGCTTGAAAAAATCCCCCCGAGAAACACGGGTAAATAACGCTTGAGAAAAGGGCGAAGGGGCAGCAGCAATATCACTCGGTCATCTCCTCATAAATTCCGACCGCGACAGTGCGAATATTCCCAGACATCGAACTGCTAGCAACCCCTAAGGCAGCACCTAGAGCGTCTTGAATCTGCAAAACAGTGCCCTGTTTTACTTCTGCGGGCGTAAAACGCTTTGGCATTTTTCCAGCGAGTTGCTTCAACCTGATCATTTTCCGGGTCATTTCCGGGTGCCGAATACTCAACAACTCCTGGGTCAACTTTGCTCGCTCTTGACGACTCAGTCCTTTCAACACCTGCGGCAAAGTTTTTCCGGTAGATTTTCTTGTCGCATTAACCAGTCGTATAGTTGCCAGTGCCGAGACACTAGCGCCCAGTAGCGAAACAGCGTCCAAACCAATCGTCACAGCCTGATACCATGGCTCGCTATCCAGAGCATCGTTAAGAGCCGGGTCAATAATTTCGTTGCGAGTCCTCTGGCCGCCAACTAAGCACTGAATTGAACTGGCTGTTGCTGATGTAAAGCTTATCGCAGCTACCACCCCAGTAACCCCAAAGCTGAACGGACTGAGCGCCGATCCACTCAGTACCACGATCCAACTGATTACCGCAGAAGTACACGCCAAAGCTGTATTCACCGCCTCAAACGCCACCTGCGACTCTCGCGGCTCATTCGCCAGTTGCCGAGCGAACTCCACCCGCCCGACATAGCTGGGCGCCTCGCGCAAAATCACATTCTTCGGTGCGATACTGCAAATCGGCTGAAATTCACGCAGCACAACCATCCGTAGCTGCGCGTCGATGTACACCACGCCGGCACCGACGATGGCCGGATCAGCATCAATCGCCGCAAATAACTTGCGCAGATCAATACTGCTTTCCAGCCGCTGCCGCGTCATGTAATTGGGACTGAGGAAACTGTCTCTGAATACGCTGGAAGTCATCCCTTTACTCCTGAGGTTCACAAGAGCGCAGAGGGTAAAGACTGCCTATCCCCGAAAAATGTCAGAAGCTTCGCTTTATCCGGACAGGCACTTCCTGATCGTGATGCCGCCCCTTGTAAGCCATATCCCGAATAAGAAAAAGTACGCCCCGCGCCACTACCGGCGCACACCAAAACAGGGAGTGACAATGGCAACTGATATGTTTTTGAAGCTGGGGGACATCAAGGGCGAGTCCAAAGACCAGGCCCATCGCGACGAAATCGAGATCAGCCGATGGGGCTGGGGCATGTCCCAGACCGGTTCGATGCATACCGGCAGCGGCGGCGGTGCCGGCAAGGTCAATATTGAAAACCTGTCTGTCTCCAAGGTCATGGACAAGTCTTCACCCAACCTGATGATGGCCTGCTCCACCGGCAAGCATTACCCGGAGGCACGGTTGGTGGTGCGCAAGGCCGGTGGCAGCAATGCCGTGGAGTATCTGGTGATCACGCTGAAGGAAGTGATGGTCACGTCCTACCAAACCGACGCGGTGACCAGCAGCGATGTGCTGACTGAGGTGATAGCCCTGAACTTCGCCACGGTCGAAGTCAGCTACCAGCCGCAGAAATCCGACGGCGGCAAGGACGGCGGCGCCGTCAAATACGGCTGGAACATTCGCCAGAACATCAAAATCTGAAACCATGTGCCGAGGCTACAGCCCCGCCTTGGCCGCCTCCCGCAACCGCCGCACTTCAACCAACTTCTTGACCATCGACCGATAGCCCTTGCTGTTGATCAGCAACAACCCCAGCAATGGCCAGAACAGGCTTTCACTGTAGATAAACCAGTGCGGCCGATAGAGCAGTGTCGGCAGCACGACCAACAGGCACACCGCAAAAAACGCCACCATCGCCCACACGGCCCAGGCTCGGCCGCGCACCACCAGGAAGTTGCTGTTGGCCACGAACAGTGCGGCGGCTATCACCACGAACCAGGACACAGTGGCATTGGTTGCCATGGGCACGTCGGAAAAATAGGTGCTGGCCGCCAGGGAAATCGCCGCCGAACCGCCGAGGCAACCAGCGAGAATCACGCCGATGAATGCGGGAAAATGCTCCAGCAAAAACGGTTTAAGCGAAGGAACACCACTCATCACTCGGCCTCTTCGTACAAGCCAATCGCGAAGGTCTTGGCCTGTTTGTAGTTATCCGAACGCTTCAAGCCCCAGACGCTCAGCCCCGCACTGAAGGCATCGCCCAATTGGACATAGGTGGCGTGCTTGAGCTGGGTCGGCGTAAAGCGTTTGGGCAACTCGCCGCTCAGTTGCAGCAGCTTGCGCATCTTGTTCGACATTTGCGGGTCGGCCACTTTCAGCAGCTCTTTGGTGAGTTTCTCCCGCTCCTGCCCGTTCAGGCCTTTGAGCACCTGACGCAGGCTTTTACCCGTGGCCGCACGAGTGACGTTGACCAGCTTGACTGTCGTCAGCGCCGAGGCGCCCACGCCGACCAAGGCGGCACCGTCGAGGACTTTGGTCGCCGTCTGGTACCACTCTTCGTTATCCAGGTAATCATTCATCGACGGGTTGACGATTTCGTTGCGCGTGCGGAACCCACCGACCAGGCACGACACGGTGCTCGCCGAGGCGGCGGTATAGCCGATGGCCGTCACGACCGTGCTGGCCCCAGCGGTGAACGGGATAGCGATGGTGCCGCTCAACACCACCAGCCAGCCAATGACCGCGCCGCCGCAGGACAACGTGGTGTTGAAGGCTTCACTCACCAGTCGCGACTCGCGCGGGTTGTTCAGCACTTGGTCGGCGAACTGCGCCGGGGCGATGTATTTCTGCGCCTCGCGCACAATGATGCGCTTGGGTCGAATGCTGCAGATCGGCTTGAACTCGCGCAGGGTCACGACGTTGAAGTCGGCGTCGATATACACCACGCCCGCGCCGACGATGCCGGGGTCGGCGTCGATGATGGCAAACAGCCGAGGCAGGTCGACTTCACTCTCGATGCGCTGGCGCGCCATGAACTGCGAGCGGTTGGAGTCCATGCCGATGTTGAGCAGGGGGTTGCTCATGGGGGTGTTCTTCCTTGAAAAGTTGGGGACTGGACTGACGCCATCGGGGGCAAGCCCCCTCCCACATTTGAAGTGTGAATACATTCAAAATGTGGGAGGGCCGGTGCGACGATTCGGCTTGCTCCCGATAGCGATTTAATGGCCGCCACCTTAACAAACAGACTCCCCACCGGCTAGAAAGCAAAACGCCAGCACGAGGCTGGCGTTTGGCATATTCAGGCAACGATCAACGCGGTACCACCGGCTTGCGGGCTGGCTTGCCACCCTTGCCCTTGGCCGCATCCGCGCGTTCCTTGGCGGCCTGCTTGTTGCGCGCCATGGCCGCGGCCTTGGCTTGCTCGCGCTTGTCCCACGGGTTGCTGCCGTCGCTGCCACGGGGCGGCAGGCCGGTGTGCTGGGTGAGAATCCTGGTGGTGGTTTCCTTGGCGACCTTGTGGCTGCCGGCCGGCGTCGAGTTCTTGCGACGCGCGCTCTGGTAGCTGTCGGTGGCCGGCTGGTGCAACGGGATCAGTTGATCCTTGCCCGGCCCGATCAGGTCGGCGCGGCCCATGCGGGTCAGTGCTTCGCGCAGCATCGGCCAGCCTTTCGGGTCGTGGTAACGCAGGAACGCCTTGTGCAGACGGCGCTGTTCTTCGCTCTTGACGATGGTCACCGCGTCGCTCTTGTAGGTGACCTTGCGCAGCGGGTTCTTGCCCGAGTGGTACATCGCGGTGGCGGTGGCCATCGGCGACGGGTAGAACGCCTGCACCTGGTCGGCGCGGAAACCGTTGCCCTTGAGCCACAGGGCCAGGTTCATCATGTCTTCATCGGTGGTGCCGGGGTGGGCGGCGATGAAGTACGGGATCAGGTACTGCTCCTTGCCCGCTTCCTTGGTGTACTTCTCGAACATGCGCTTGAACTTGTCATAGCTGCCGATGCCCGGTTTCATCATCTGGTTGAGCGGACCTTCCTCGGTGTGTTCCGGGGCGATCTTCAGGTAACCACCGACGTGGTGGGTGACCAGTTCCTTCACATACTCCGGCGACTCAACGGCCAGGTCGTAGCGCAGGCCGGAGGCGATCAGGATCTTCTTCACACCCGGCAACGCACGGGCGCTGCGATACAACTGGATCAGCGACGAGTGGTCGGTGTTCAGGTTCGGGCAGATGCCAGGGAACACGCACGACGGCTTGCGGCACGCGGATTCGATTTCCGGGCTCTTGCAGGCGATGCGGTACATGTTCGCGGTCGGGCCGCCGAGGTCGGAAATCACGCCGGTGAAACCCGGAACCTTGTCGCGGATTTCTTCGATCTCGCGAATGATCGACTCTTCGGAACGGTTCTGGATGATCCGGCCTTCGTGCTCGGTGATCGAGCAGAAGGTACAGCCGCCGAAGCAGCCACGCATGATGTTCACCGAGAAACGGATCATGTCGTAGGCCGGGATTTTTTCCTTGCCATACGCCGGGTGCGGGACACGTGCGTAAGGCATGCCAAACACGTAGTCCATTTCTTCGGTGGTCATCGGAATGGGCGGCGGGTTGAACCACACATCCACTTCGCCGTGTTTCTGCACCAGGGCCCGGGCGTTGCCTGGGTTGGTTTCCAGGTGCAACACGCGGTTGGCGTGGGCATAAAGCACCGCATCACCACGGACTTTTTCCACCGATGGCAGGCGGATCACGGTCTTCTCACGGGTCATGCGCGGGCTGGCCAGGATCTGCACGACCTTGGCTTCCTGCGGATCTTCAACCAGCCCCTTTTCCTGCTCGATGGCGCAGGCCTGGGTGTCCTGGGTATTCACGTATGGGTTGATGATCTTGTCGACCTTGCCCGGACGGTCGATACGGGTGGAGTCCACCTCATACCAGCCTTCGGGCGTATCACGGCGAATGAACGCGGTGCCGCGCACATCGGTGATGTCTTCGATCTTGTGGCCCCACGACAGGCGCTGGGCCACTTCGACGATGGCCCGCTCGGCGTTGCCGTACAGCAGGATGTCGGCGGTGGCGTCGATCAGGATCGAATTGCGCACCCGGTCCTGCCAGTAGTCGTAGTGGGCGATGCGGCGCAGGGACGCTTCGATGCCACCGAGCACGATCGGCACGTTCTTGTAGGCTTCCTTGCACCGCTGGCTGTACACCAGGCTCGCGCGGTCCGGGCGTTTGCCGGCCATGCCGCCAGGGGTGTAGGCGTCGTCGGAGCGGATTTTCTTGTCAGCGGTGTAGCGGTTGATCATCGAGTCCATGTTGCCGGCCGCGACGCCGAAGAACAGGTTCGGCTCGCCGAGCTTCATGAAGTCGTCTTTGGACTGCCAGTTCGGCTGGGCAATGATCCCGACGCGGAAGCCCTGGGACTCCAGCAGCCGGCCGATGATCGCCATGCCGAACGACGGATGGTCAACGTAGGCATCACCGGTGACGATGATGATGTCGCAGGAATCCCAGCCAAGCTGATCCATCTCCTCCCTGCTCATCGGCAGGAATGGCGCAGGACCGAAACATTCGGCCCAGTACTTGGGATAGTCAAATAACGGCTTGGCTGTTTGCATGACGGTGACCGGTGTTGAGATGAAAAATCGCGGGCGCGGAATATAGCACAAATTTTGACCAATTCCGACGATAACAGTAGGAATTGAACAGAAGGATTATTCGTCGTCGTCGAAGTTGTAACTGCCCGGCGCAAGGTTCTCGAAACGCGTGTATTTGCCGATGAACGCCAGGCGGATAAAGCCGATCGGGCCGTTCCGCTGCTTGCCGATGATGATTTCGGCAATGCCTTTGTGCTCGGTCTCCGGGTGATACACCTCGTCACGGTAGACGAACATGATCACGTCGGCATCCTGCTCGATCGCTCCGGATTCACGCAAGTCGGAGTTCACCGGGCGCTTGTTGGGACGTTGTTCCAGGGAACGGTTGAGCTGCGACAGCGCCACCACCGGGCAGTTGAATTCCTTGGCCAGGGCTTTCAAGGACCGGGAGATCTCGGAAATCTCGTTGGTCCGGTTGTCGCCGCTGGAACCCGGGATCTGCATCAGTTGCAGGTAGTCGATCATGATCAGGGCGATATCGCCGTGTTCACGCACCAGGCGGCGGGTACGCGCGCGCATCTCCGACGGGCTGATGCCCGCGGTGTCATCGATGAACAGCTTGCGGTCGTTGAGCAGGTTGACCGCCGAGGTCAGGCGCGGCCAATCGTCGTCTTCCAGGCGACCGGCACGCACTTTGGTCTGGTCGATACGGCCCAGGGACGAGAGCATCCGCATGATCAGCGATTCGCCTGGCATCTCCAGGGAGTACACCAGCACGGTCTTGTCACTGCGCAGCACGGCGTTTTCCACCAGGTTCATCGCAAAGGTGGTTTTACCCATGGATGGACGGCCGGCGACGATGATCAGGTCGGACGGCTGCAGGCCGCTGGTCTTCTCGTCGAGGTCGGTGTAACCGGTGGAGATGCCGGTGATGGCGTTGTCGGTGTTGAACAGCGTATCGATGCGGTCGATGGCCTTGGTCAGCAGGTCGTTGACGCTGACCGGGCCGCCGGTTTTCGGCCGGGCTTCGGCGATCTGGAAGATCTGGCGCTCGGCCTCGTCAAGGATCTCGGCGGCGCTGCGACCTTCGGGGTTGAAGGCGCTGTCGGCGATTTCGGTGCTGATGCCGATCAACTGGCGCAGGGTGGCGCGCTCGCGAACGATCTGGGCATACGCCTTGATGTTGGCGACGGACGGCGTGTTTTTGGCCAACTCACCGAGGTAGCCCAGGCCGCCGACTTGGGAGGTCTGGCCTTCCTTGTCCAGCTGCTCGGCCAGGGTCACCACGTCGATCGGTGAGTTCTGGTCGGCCAGCTTGGCGATGGCACGGAAGATCAGGCGGTGGTCATGACGATAGAAATCACCGTCCGAGACTTGATCCAGCACGCGTTCCCAGGCGTTGTTGTCCAGCATCAAACCACCGAGCACGGCCTGTTCGGCCTCGATGGAATGCGGCGGCACCTTCAGGGCAGCGGTTTGCAGATCGTATTGCTCAGGAGCTGAAATATCGTTCATGGCCACTTGGAATTAGGGGATGTGTAAAAAACAAAAGGCACGACCTGTAAACAGGATCGTGCCCGATGTTAACCGCCTGGCACGCGAGGTGCCAGTCAGTTAGGTGCGACTTAAGCTGCTACCACGACAACGCGTACAGTGGCTTCAACTTCAGCGTGCAGGTGCACGGCTACGTCGAATTCACCTACGTTGCGGATGGTGCCGTTCGGCAGACGAACTTCGCTTTTCGCAACTTCAACGCCAGAGGCGGTCAGTGCGTCAGCGATGTCGTGGGTGCCGATCGAACCGAACAGCTTGCCTTCGTCACCGGCGGTGGCAGTGATAGTCACTTCCAGCTCAGCCAGTTGGGCAGCGCGAGTTTCGGCCGAAGCTTTTTTGTCTGCTGCTGCTTTTTCCAGCTCAGCACGACGCTCTTCAAACGCAGCCAGGTTGGCAGCGGTTGCAGCGGTGGCTTTGCCGTATGGCAGCAGGTAGTTACGACCGTAGCCGGCCTTAACGTTCACTTTGTCGCCCAGGTTGCCCAGGTTGGCGACTTTTTCCAGAAGGATCAGTTGCATGTGAAAATCCTCTAACTTTTAACCTTCACCGTTCGCGTTATCGGCGTCTTTCGGCGCCAGACGACCGCGAAAATCAATCAGGCCGTCGACAATGGCCAAAACCACGAGTAACGGATAGATCAGCTGCATGAACAGCATCAGCGTGACGTACAACCCCACCAGCCAGAACCTGGCCAGGCGCTTCTGCGCCACCAGCCCGTGAATCAGGGCCAGCCCGGAGAACACCAGCGGTACGCTGCAAAACAGCAATAACAAGGCCGCCTCTGGACCGAAGTTCGGTCCGACCACCATGCATGCCAGCAGCAACATCGCCGGGCCCGCGGGGATTCTGATACGGCGAAACTCGCGACCAAAACCACCCGGGTTGTACAACAACGCCTGCCAGTAACGCCCAAGCATCAGGCTCAGCACACTGACAATCTGCAACACCACCGCCATCAGGCCGATCAGGGCCGGTGCTATCAGCGCCGCAAGGCGCGCTCGCTCGTCTACCGACAATTGCTGGTAGAGCTCCCCGAGAGCCAGCGGCAGGACCTTGACGATCTCTTGCGCCAGCGCCTCGATTTGCGGGTGGAAAGCCGCGCCGAGCAACACTGAAAACACCAACCCCAATGCCACGCTGACCAGCAGCGTGCGGACCCAGGACTCACTTGCGCGTAAAACCAACGCAAGGCTCGACGACCCCAGCAGCACCATAAGCACTTTGGGTTCGCCCAATTGCAGCCACCAGATCAAGGCGGCCAGCAACCCCAGGGCCAGGACGCCAACGGCATCCTGCAAACCGCGCCGCAGAAGCACAAGGCATCCCGCGGCAGCACCCAACCAATACAACAACGGCAATGCTGCACATCCAGCCACTACCAGAGTGGCCTGCACGCGACCGCGCATGATGAACTCAGCTAAGGCGCGCATGCATTCAATCCCTTACTACTTGTCGACTGCCCGGTCTCAGCGGCCGTGGCTGTCGGTGTAGGCCAGCAGGGCCAGGAAGCGGGCGCGCTTGATAGCGGTGGCCAGCTGACGCTGATAACGTGCTTTGGTACCGGTGATACGGCTTGGAACGATTTTGCCGGTCTCGGATACGTAGGCTTTCAGAGTGTTGAGATCTTTGTAATCGATCTCTTTCACGTCTTCAGCGGTGAAGCGGCAGAATTTACGACGACGGAAGAAACGTGCCATTTGATAGGCTCCTTAAAAGGTCCGTGGATTACTCGTCAGCGTTATCGCTGTTGTCGCTGTCATCACTATCAGCGCTTTCAGCGCCTTCGTGCTCAGGACGGTCGCGACGCTCACGGCGCTCACTGCGGTTTTCTTCAGCCTTGAGCATCTCGGATTGGCCGGTAACGGCTTCTTCGCGACGGATGACCAGGTTACGGATCACAGCATCGTTGTAGCGGAAGTTGTCTTCCAGCTCGGCCAGGGCCTTGCCAGTGCATTCAACGTTCAGCATCACGTAGTGAGCCTTGTGAACATTGTTGATTGCGTAGGCCAGTTGACGACGGCCCCAATCTTCCAGACGGTGGATTTTGCCGCCGTCTTCTTCGATCAGCTTGGTGTAACGCTCTACCATGCCGCCGACTTGCTCGCTTTGATCCGGGTGGACCAAAAAGATGATTTCGTAATGACGCATGAATGCTCCTTACGGGTTGTAGCCTGCCGCTCAAAAACGGTCAGACAAGGAGTGAATGACACTTATGGATCTTGCCGCAGGGAGGCACATCGGTGCCTGCCAGGAAGGCAAGGGGCGCAATTGTAGAGAAGGGGGAGGAAGGGCGCAAGGTGATTGGTGATTATTTGAACAATCTTCCAGGCACCACAAAACAAAAGTGGGAGAGGGCTTGCTCCCGATTGCGGTGAGGCAGTCACATTATAGGTAACTGATCTACCGCAATCGGGAGCAAGCCCCCTCCCACATTTTGCATCTATGCCAGGCCCGACATTACTTCTTGGTCTTGGCCTTCGCACCGCGCTGGCGCTGGGCTTCGAACAGGCACACGCCGGTAGCGACCGACACGTTGAGACTGCTGACGCTGCCAGCCATCGGCAGATGAACCAGATAATCGCAATGCTCGCGAGTCAGGCGACGCATACCCTTGCCTTCGGCGCCCATGATCAGGATGGTCGGGCCGGTGAGGTCCTGGTCATAAATGCTGACCTCGGCCTCCCCCGCCGTGCCCACGACCCACAGGCCGCGCTGCTGGAGTTTCTCCAGGGTGCGCGCGAGGTTGGTCACGGCCACCAACGGAATCACTTCCGCCGCGCCGCATGCGACTTTACGCACAACCGGCGTCAACGTGGCCGACTTGTCCTTGGGCACGATCACCGCCAGCGCACCGGCAGCATCCGCAGAACGCAGGCAGGCGCCGAGGTTATGCGGGTCGGTCACGCCGTCCAGCACCAGCAACAGCGGTGCGCCTTCGGTTCGGTCGAGCAGTTCGTCGAGCATGGCCTCGCCCCACACCTGGCTCGGGCTGACATCCGCGACGACGCCCTGGTGGACGCCTTCAACCCACACGTCCATTTCGCGACGCTCGGCCTGGCCGATCGCCACGCGGTTTTCGTTGGCCAGCTCGACCAGCGCCTGCACGCGCGGCTCGCTGCGACCTTCCGCCAGCCAAACCTGTTTGACGCGCTTAGGGTGATGACGCAGCAGTGCTTCTACGGCGTGGACGCCGTAGATTTTTTCCAGACTCATGACTTGGCCTTAGGTTTACGCGACCCGCCGCTTTTCGCGGGGGCCGAACCCGCTTTTGGCGGGCCTTTACGGTGTTTACTGGGCTTGCTCGACGGCTTTTCCGCCGTGTGGGGCTTTCCCCCAGACGCCGCTTTACCACCGCTTTTGGCTTCGTTGAGCAACTGCTGCTTCAACTCACGGCTTCTGCGCAGTTCGGCGTTTTTCGCCGCTGCGTCGCTTGGGCGGTAGGCCTCGGGAACCTTGTCCTTGGCCGCCGGACGACGACCGGCCTTGGCCGGCGCAGGCTCGGCAACCGCGGCCTTCGCAGGAGCGCCCTTGCCTTGGGTGGCCGGCGCGGCGGTTTCGCTGCCACGTTTTTTACGGCCGATCGGCGCGGCGATGGTTTTTTCGGCCATCTCGAAGTCGATCTTGCGTTCGTCCAGGTCGACGCGCATGACGCGCACTTCGACCGTGTCGCCCAGGCGGAAACTGCGACCGGTACGCTCGCCCGCCAGGCGGTGATGCACAGGATCGAAGTGATAGTAGTCACCCGGCAAGGCGGTGACATGCACCAGGCCCTCGACGTAGATATCGGTCAGTTCGACAAACAGACCAAAGCCGGTCACGGCCGTGATCACGCCAGGGAACGACTCGCCCACGCGGTCCTTCATGAACTCGCACTTGAGCCAGTTCACGACGTCGCGGGTGGCTTCGTCGGCACGGCGCTCGCTCATGGAGCACTGCTCGCCGAGCTGTTCCAGGGCCGCTTCGTCGTAAGGATAGATCCGCGCCTTCGGAATGGTCATGGCACCGGCGCGCTTGACGTGCGGGGTGTCCTGCTTGGAGTGGATCACGCTGCGGATCGCGCGGTGCGTGAGCAAATCCGGGTAACGACGGATCGGCGAGGTGAAGTGGGTGTACGCCTCGTAATTCAGGCCGAAGTGGCCCTGATTGTCGGCGCTGTACACCGCCTGGCTCAGCGAACGCAGCATCACGGTCTGGATCAGGTGGAAATCCGGACGGTCCTTGATGCTGGCCAGCAGTGCCTGGTAATCCTTCGGCGACGGGCCGTCCTTGCCTTTATGCAGGGACAGGCCGAGCTCGCCGAGGAAGGCGCGCAGTTTTTCCAGACGCTCCGGCGGCGGGCCGTCGTGTACCCGGTACAACGCAGGAATTTCGTGCTTCTTCAGGAATTCAGCGGTGGCCACGTTGGCCGCCAGCATGCATTCCTCGATCAGCTTGTGCGCGTCGTTGCGGGTGGTCGGGGTGATCTCGGCGATCTTGCGCTCGGAACCGAAGATGATCCGGGTTTCCTGGGTTTCAAAATCGATCGCGCCACGCACATGACGTGCGCCCAGCAGTACCTTGTACAGCGCATACAGCTGCTTGAGATGCGGCACCACACCGGCGTATTCGGTACGCAGGGCCTTGGCTTCGCTGGTCTTCGGCGTTTCCAGGATGGTGCTGACCTTGTTGTAGGTCAGGCGCGCCTGAGAGTGGATCACCGCTTCGTAGAATTGGTAGTCGGTCATTTCGCCGGTTTTCGAGAGGGTCATCTCGCACACCATGGCCAAACGGTCGACTTTCGGGTTCAGCGAGCACAGGCCGTTGGACAGCTGCTCAGGCAGCATCGGGATCACGCGCTCAGGGAAATACACGGAGTTGCCGCGCACCTGGGCTTCGTTATCCAGCGCCGAACCGATCTTCACGTAGCTGGAGACGTCGGCAATCGCCACGTACAACTTCCAGCCGCCGGAGAACAGGCGCAACTTGCCAGGCTTGGCTTCGCAATACACCGCATCGTCGAAGTCGCGGGCGTCTTCGCCGTCGATGGTGACGAACGGCAGATGGCGCAGGTCGATGCGCTTTTCCTTGTCCTTCTCTTCGACTTCCGGCTTGAGCTTGGCGGCTTCCTTGAGCACGGCTTCGGGCCAGACGTGAGGAATATCGTAGGTGCGCAGCGCGACGTCGATTTCCATGCCCGGCGCCATGTAGTTGCCGACCACTTCGATGATATCGCCCTGAGGCTGGAAGCGCGGGGTCGGCCAGTGGGTGATTTTCACCTCCACGAACTGACCGACCTTGGCCGCGCCATTGCGGCCCGGGGTCACCAGCACTTCCTGCTGGACCTTCGGGTTGTCCGGAATGACGAAGCCGATGCCGCCTTCTTCG
Source organism: Pseudomonas sp. GW704-F2 (assembly GCF_059423025.1). NCBI lineage: Bacteria > Pseudomonadati > Pseudomonadota > Gammaproteobacteria > Pseudomonadales > Pseudomonadaceae > Pseudomonas > Pseudomonas sp. GW704-F2. Next base: position 13,481 of record NZ_JBWKXO010000005.1, read on the forward strand.
AAGTAACGCCCGACGATGGACTCATGGGCACGGGACACCACTTCGACGATCACGCCTTCACGGCGGCCGCGACGGTCCAGGCCCGACACGCGCGCCAGCGCACGGTCGCCATCGAACACCAGGCGCATTTGCGCCGGGCTCATGAACAGGTCGTCGCTGCCGTCATCCGGGATCAGGAAGCCAAAGCCGTCACGGTGGCCGGCAATGCGACCCAGGATCAGGTCGAGCTTGTCCACGGGCGCATAGGTGCCACGGCGGGTGTAGATCAACTGAGCATCGCGCTCCATGGCACGCAGACGGCGGCGCAGGGCTTCGAGCTGGTCTTCGGTGGTCAGACCGAATTCTTCAACCAACTGCTCGCGGCTAGCAGGCGAACCACGATCGGCGAGATGCGCCAGGATCAGTTCGCGGCTAGGAATAGGGTTTTCATATTTTTCCGCTTCACGAGCGGCCTCGGGATCGAGGGACTGCCAATCGGCCATTAGAGAGTTTTCACCTTGTCTATATGCGGGTTAGTTTGGCATACGCGTATTGAAACGGGAAATTTCAGGCGTCAACAAGCGTTTTAAAGCACTTTGTGACCCCCAACACGCACCTTGTACGACCATTGGCGAAATTTTCCAGGCTTTTTTCATGGCAGGGGTTTACAGTTCAAAAGCCACTCCGTATAGTGCGCGCCATCGACGACGGCAACGTTGAAGATACTGCCCAGATGGTGAAATTGGTAGACACGCCAGCTTCAGGTGCTGGTGACCGCAAGGTCGTGGAAGTTCGAGTCTTCTTCTGGGCACCAATTCAAAACTCGAGGTCAGCCTTGAGTTATCCAGAAACCCGCGAAAGCGGGTTTTTGCGTTACAGTCCTTTGATTCTTAACGAAAAACTGATTTATATTTTCGAATCAGGGGTTTACAGATCAAAAAGCGCTCCGTATAGTTCGCTCCATCAACAGCGGCAACGTTGCTTGATAATGCCCAGGTGGTGAAATTGGTAGACACGCCAGCTTCAGGTGCTGGTGATCGCAAGGTCGTGGAAGTTCGAGTCTTCTCCTGGGCACCAAATTCAGATCAAACCCGCGAAAGCGGGTTTTTTCGTTTCCGGGGTGTGAAAACCGCTCCATGGATTTCTCCTTCATCCGCACTTGAGAAGCTTTATCGTTTATCCTTGCAACGATTTGTTGCACTCAAGCGAGGAAACTTCCGGATGATGATCCGTGGCACCCATCTCAAGACATCCCTTCTGCGTGGCCTTAGCCTCACTCTGCTCGGCCTGACCCTGCTCTCGCCCACCGCCTATTGCGCCGACAAGGTTGCCCTGACCCTGTACAACGGCCAACACAAAGAAGTCGGCGATGAACTCGCCAAAGCCTTCGAAGCCAAGACCGGCATTCACGTCAACGTGCGCAAAGGCAGCAGCAACCAGCTGGCCAGCCAGGTCGTCGAAGAAGGCGCGCGCTCCCCGGCCGATGTGATCTACACCGAAGAATCGCCGCCGTTGAACAAACTCGGCGAGCAAGGCCTGCTGGCGAAAATCGACGCCGGCACCCTCGAGGTATTGCCCAAGGATTACATCGGCAGCCAGGGTGACTGGATGGGCGTGACCGCGCGCACCCGCGTCGTGGCCTTCAACCCGAAACTGATTGCCGAGAAAGACCTGCCCAAGTCGGTACTGGATTTCGCCCGCCCCGAATGGCAAGGCAAGGTCGGCTTCGTGCCCACCAGCGGCGCGTTCCAGGAGCAAGCCGTGGCGATCATCAAGCTGCACGGTCGCGAAGCCGCCGAAGAATGGCTGACCGGCCTGCGCGCCTTCGGCAAGGTGTACAGCAACAATATGGTCGCCCTCAAAGCCGTGGAAAACGGCGAAATCGCCAGCGTGCTGGTGAACAACTACTACTGGTTTGCCCTGAAGAAGGAAAAAACCAACCTGGACTCGCAACTGCACTACTTCACCAATGGCGATGCCGGCGGCCTGATCACCGTGTCTTCCGCTGCCGCACTAAAATCCAGCAAGCACCCGCAAGAAGCCCAGCAACTGCTGGCGTTCATGGTCAGCGAAGAAGGCCAGCGCGTGATCACCAACACCTCGGCCGAATACCCGCTGCGCAAGGGCATGGAGTCCAGTCGCGGCCTGAAGCCGTTCAGCGAGCTGCAACCGCCGAAAGTCACCCCCGCCGACCTGGGTAACGCGCAAGAAGCCCTGGACCTGGAACGTGACGTTGGCCTGAACTGATGAACCCATCGCTCCGCGCTCCCGCCCTGCACGGGGGCTACAGCCCGCGACGCAAGCGCCCGTCGATCTGGCTGTTGCTGCCTGTGCTGTTCCTGGTGGGCTTGAGCCTGCTGCCGCTGGCGTATGTTGGGCTCAAGGCCTGGCAAGCCGGCTGGGCGGAGGCCGTGCATCTGCTGTGGCGCCCGTATGTGTTCGGGCTGCTGCGCAACACCCTGGCGCTGATGGTCGGGGTGACGCTGGCGTGCGGCGTGATCGGCCTATCCCTCGCCTGGCTGCTGGAGCGCAGCAACCTGCCGGGGCGCCGTCTCTGGGGCGTGATCCTGTGCCTGCCGTTTGCGGTGCCGGCGTTTGTCAGCGGCTTCACCTGGGTGTCGCTGAGCGCTAACTTCGAAGGGCTCGGCGGGGCGATCCTGGTGATGACCCTGTCGAAATACCCGCTGGTGTTTCTGCCGGTGGCGGCGACCCTGCGCAATCTCGACCCCTCCCTCGAAGAGTCCGCGCGCACCCTGGGGCTGAATCGCTGGGGCGTGTTCCGGCGCATCACCCTGCCCTTGCTGTGGCCGTCGCTGTTGGCCGGGGCATTGTTGATCGCGCTGCATATGCTGGTGGAATTCGGCGCGCTGTCGATCATCGGCCTGCAGACCTTTACTACGGCGATCTATCAGCAATTCGAACTGGAATTCAGCAACGCCAATGCAGCGATGCTGTCGGCGGTGTTGCTGGCAATGTGCTTGACGCTGCTGTGGCTGGAACTGCGCGTGCGCGGCAAGGGTCGACATGTGCGGATCGGCCAGGGCGCGGCGCGGCATGCGGAACAGGTCCGACTGGGCAAGTGGGCGCCATTGGGGCAGCTGTATTGCCTGGCGCTGGCGATCATCGGCAGCGGCATTCCGCTGGGGATGCTCGGCTATTGGCTGGCGGTGGGCTCGTCGGCCGCGTTCCCGGTGGCCGAGATTGGTGAGGCGCTGCTGTCCTCCCTGGCGCTGTCGCTGGGCGGCGCGGCACTGTGCCTGGCACTCGCGGTGCCGGTGGGGTTGCTGGTGGTGCGCTACAAAGGCCCGCTGGCGCTCTGGGCCGAGCGCCTGCCGTACTTGCTGCACGCCCTGCCCGGCCTGGTGATTGCGCTGACGCTGGTGTACTTCGCCTTGCACTACGTGCCGGCGCTGTACCAGACGTCGGCACTGCTGCTGATTGCCTATGCGCTGCTGTTTCTGCCGCTGGCCCAGGCGCCGATCCGGACAGCCTTGAACAAGGCGGCACCGCAGTTGGAAGAGGCTGCACGCACGTTGGGTGCGTCGTCGTTCAGTGCCTTTTGCCGAGTGACCCTGCCGATTATTTTCCCGGCTTTGGGGGCGGCATTCGCGCTGGTGTTTCTCGATGCAATGAAGGAATTGACCGCGACATTGCTGCTCAGCCCAACCGGGCTGAATACCCTGGCGACGGCGGTGTGGGCGCATACCTCGAATATCGAATTCGCGGCGGCGGCGCCGTATGCGGCGTTGTTGATTCTGGTGTCGGGGTTGCCGGTTTATTTGCTCACGACGCGGATGTATCTGAGTCGCTGAAACCGCTATCGGGGGCAAGCCCCCTCCCACAGTTGACTGGGTTCCAGCTTTGGAATGCAGTCGAATGTGGGAGGGAGCTTGCTCCCGATAGCGACGGCACAGACCACACTAAGCCCGGAACTGCCCCAGGCTCGCCTTCAACTGCGCCGCCAAGCCATCCAGCACCTTGCCGCTGGCCGTGGTTTCCACCACAGCCTGTGCGGCACGCTCGGCCTGGGCATGGATCACCTCGACCCGCCCACGCACCGCATGCGCGCCCTGGGCCTGATGCTCGGCCGCACGAGTGGCCAGGCCAATCGCCGCATGCACCTGCTCCACCGAGGCCTGCACCGTCTGCTGCAAGCGCACACTGTCGCGCAGCACCAGCAAGCCTTCGTTGGCCTGGCGCCCGGCCTTGCCAATGGTTTCGACGGCCTCGCGCGCGCCCTGCTGCAACGCCACGATATGTGCCTGGATATCGCCGGTGGAGCTTTGGGTTTTACTCGCCAGCGCACGCACCTCGTCCGCCACCACCGCAAAGCCACGCCCGGTCTCACCGGCACGCGCCGCTTCGATGGCCGCGTTGAGCGCCAGCAGGTTGGTCTGCTCGGCGATGCCATGGATCACCGTCAATACCACTTCGATCTGCTCGCTTTGCGCGGCGAGGCGCTCGATGACCTTGGAACCGGCCTGCACCTGGCCCGCCAGCGCTTCGATCAAGCTGCCGACTTCAGCCGAAGTGCGTGAGTTTTCATCCGTGGCCTGGCGAATATCCACCACCTGCTGCAGAGCGGCTTGCATCGCATGGCTTTCGGCCTGCGCCTCATCCGCCATCTGCGACAGCGCGCGCAGGCTCTCGGCCACTTCGTCGCGCTGCAAACCGGCAGCCGCATCGGCGCCGGCATTGCGCAAGGTCATCGCGCCGATTTCCACACCGGTACGCTGCGCTACATCGCCGGCCTCGCGCACGATGGGCTGCAACTTATCCACAAAGCGATTGACCGCCGACGCCATGTCGCCGATCTCATCTTTGCTGTTGATCTGCACACGCTTGGTCAGGTCGCCCTCGCCCGCCGCCAGATCATCCATGGCCGCGATCAACAGTTTCAGGCGATTGACCACCCGCCGCCCGAGCACCACCGCGATCAACAGCAGCACACCGAAGCCGACCGCCGCGAGCCCCATACCGATGCGCCAGCGCAAGGTGCCCGCCGCGTCCTGCACGGCATTGGTGGTGTTGGCGGTCATCTGGGTGGCGGTCGCCTGCGCCGACTGCAACCTCGCGCCCATGGCGGCCGCGCTATCGGCCGCCGCACCTTTGAGGCTATCGCCCACCAACTGATCGCCGCTGGCGATCAGTGTCGCAAAGCGCTTATCCAGCGCCTGCAGGTTGGCTTCCACCGACGCGGTCGAGACCCCCATGCGAACCTTGCCGATCTCGACACCGTTGGGGCTGATGGACGCTTCGACGTAGTACACGGAAGAGTCCGCCTTGGCGGCGTCCAGCACTTTATCCAGGGCGCGGTCGCCCTTGCCCTTTTCCAGCAGCGCCTGGTTGATCGGGTTTTCCCGGTTCAGATAGCGGGTCAGATGCTCACCGGCGGCGTCGTCGTAGACCACGAACAACACGTTGGGATTGCGCTGGGCCCGCCGGGCGAACTCCGACAGCGTCGGCACATCGTTGTCCCACATGGCGCGAGGCGCCACGGAGGCCAGCAGTTGCGCCATGTCGTTAGCGGAGTCTTGCAAGTCTTTTTCCAGGGTCGCACGCAGTTGCTTCTGCTCTTCCTGCAGGCGCGCGGAAAGCCCAGCGGTCAGACGCTGACGGGTACTGCTGGACAAGCTGTCCAGGCTGGATGTGACTTCTTTGCCGGCCTGGGCCAATTCGCCGGACAGTTTCTGACTGTCGACCCCCAGGCGATTGCCCAAATCAGCTTCCAGCGCCGTGACTGTGCTCCGAGTAAGAGCGACCGCCACCAGCACTTGCACCAAAAGAGCGATACCTAGGGTAACGAACACCGGCCGCAACAGACGACTTTGTAACAATGAGAGAACGGCAGACATCGGGAATCCCTCCACCACGGGTGCCATTAATTTGATAGCACCGCGAAAGAAGGAAATACAGCAAGGGTCGTGCCGTTTGGCGAACTTAAACGAAAAAGGGCTCCCTGAGGAGCCCTTTGCGTTTTACATCAACAGCTTATTAAGCGAACGGGTGACGCAGAACGATGGTCTCGTTGCGGTCCGGGCCCGTCGAAATAATGTCGATCGGTGCGCCGATCAGCTCTTCAACGCGCTTGATGTAAGCACGAGCGTTGGCGGGCAGCTCTTCCAGGGCCTTGGCACCCACGGTCGATTCGATCCAGCCCGGTACTTCTTCGTACACCGGCTGCAGACCTACGTAGCTGTCAGCGTCAGTCGGGGCAACGACCTTACCTTCTGCATCTTTATAACCGACACAGATGTTGATGGTTTCCAGACCGTCGAGTACGTCCAGCTTGGTCAGGCAGATACCCGAGATGCTGTTCACATCGATAGCGCGACGCAGGATAACGGCATCGAACCAGCCACAACGACGAGCACGGCCAGTAGTCGCGCCAAACTCGTGACCTTGTTTAGCCAGGTGCGCGCCCACTTCGTCGAACAGTTCAGTCGGGAATGGACCCGAACCGACCCGCGTGGTGTAAGCCTTGGTGATGCCCAGGATGTAGTCCAGGAACATCGGGCCAACACCCGAACCGGTAGCGACGCCGCCAGCGGTGGTGTTAGAGCTGGTCACGTAGGGGTAGGTACCGTGGTCGATGTCCAGCAACGAACCTTGGGCGCCCTCGAACATGATGTCTTTGCCAGCGCGACGCAGGTCGTGCAGCTCGGCCGTCACGTCCAGCATCAGCGGCTTGAGCAGCTCAGCGTATTCCTTGCATTCGGCCAGGGTCTTGTCGAATTCGATGGCTGGCTCTTTGTAGTAACCCACCAGCATGAAGTTGTGGTAATCCACCAACTCACGCAGTTTGTCTTCAAAGCGCGGCATGTTGAGCAGGTCGCCAACACGCAGGCCACGACGCGCAACCTTGTCTTCATAGGCTGGGCCGATACCGCGACCGGTAGTACCGATCTTCAGCTCGCCACGGGCCTTTTCACGGGCCTGGTCCAGCGCGACGTGGAAGGACAGGATCAGCGGGCAGGCCGGACTGATACGCAGGCGCTCGCGCACCGGTACGCCTTTCTCTTCCAGCTTGGTGATTTCCCGCATCAGGGCGTCGGGTGCAACCACCACGCCGTTGCCGATCAGGCACTGCACGCCTTCGCGCAGGACGCCCGACGGGATCAGGTGCAAGACGGTTTTTTCGCCATCGATGACCAGGGTGTGGCCAGCGTTGTGGCCACCTTGGTAGCGCACTACGGCGGCAGCATGTTCGGTCAGCAGATCAACGATCTTGCCTTTGCCCTCATCACCCCATTGGGTGCCCAGGACTACGACATTCTTACCCATAACACTTGTCCTCATTCGCGCAAACTTGGTGCCGGCGATGGCCGGCAGGAAAACTCAAGAAGCCAGTGGCGATACTTGCCAAAGCCCGTTCTGCAGAATCAATTGCCGGTCGCAGTCCGCTTCACGGGCGGCAGCCAATGGCTGCCCAGGCAACGCCTGGACGACACGCTGACCCTCACCGCGCAACTGACAAACCTGCTGCCAGAGTGCTGCGTCCGTACTGTCGGGCATCCAGATGCCACCAGACGGCAGCTCGACCTCAGCACGCCCCAGGGTCACCAGGGTTTTCAAATCGGTGGAAAAGCCGGTGGCCGGACGCGCACGACCGAAGTCGGCGCCGATATCGTCATAACGACCGCCTTGGGCGATGGCCTGGCCAACACCCGGCACAAACACAGCGAACACCACACCGGTGTGGTAGTGGTAACCGCGCAACTCACCCAGGTCGAAATACAGCGGCAGTTGCGGGAACCGCGCCGACAACTGCGCGGCAATCGCCAGCACGTCATCCAGTGCCGCCAATACCGGCGCCGGCGCATTGGCCAGGCGCTCACGGGCAGCGTCCAGGACTTCGCGGCCGCCGCACAGGTTCACCAGCGCACGCAGCATGTCAGCCAGCTCGGCCGGCACGCCTTCGGTCAAGGCGACGACTTCATCGATTGCCTTGCGCTGCAGGGCATCGAACAGCTGTTGTTCCACTTCACCGGACAAACCGGCCGCACGCGCCAGGCCACGGTAGATACCGACGTGACCCAGATCCATGTGGACATCCGGCACGTCAGCCAGTTGCAGCATGGCCAGCATCAGGCTGATGACTTCCACGTCGCTGCTCGGGCTGGCATCGCCATACAACTCGGCGCCCAACTGGATCGGGCTGCGCGACGACGACAACGCCCGCGGCTTTGCATGCAGCACGCTGCCGGCATAGCACAGGCGGCTCGGGCCTTCGCGACGCAGGGTGTGTGCATCAATGCGCGCCACTTGCGGCGTGATGTCGGCACGGAACCCCATTTGCCGGCCCGATTGCGGGTCAATGACCTTGAACGTGCGCAGATCGAGGTCCTGGCCCGCGCCGGTCAGCAGGGATTCCAGGTACTCGATATGCGGGGTCACGACAAACTCGTAACCCCAGCTCTGGAACAGATCCAACACCTGGCGACGCGCTACTTCAATGCGCGCAGCTTCTGGTGGCAGTACTTCTTCGATGCCATCTGGCAGCAGCCAGCGGTCTACCGTTGCCATTACGCCATTCCCCTATGATCCGGGCGGCCAGCCCTCGGCCGAGCCTTGAGTGAAGCAGAAAATGCCTGCCCCCGGCATAAACCACGCGCAAGAGCGACGTGACGAACGGCCTGCAAACGGCCTCGTCGGGCACTTTCCTCGAAAAATCTGTCGCGCCTGCCGAATCAAACATGCAGACGCAAAAAAGCCGGGAATTTCCCGGCTGCCGCATCATACACCCGTTTTCTCAAAGGATCACCCCGCCAGGCGTTTTAGCCGCCCGACGGGAGTGAACAATGAGTTACTTGGACTTTTCCAGGTAGCGGAAGAAGTCGCTGCTCGGGTCCAGCACCATGACGTCGGTTTTGTTCGCAAAGCTTTCACGGTAGGCACGCAGGCTACGGTAGAACGCGTAGAACTCCTGGTCCTGGCCGTAGGCTTTGGCGTAGATCGACGCGGCTTGCGCATCACCGTCACCACGCGCCTCTTCAGACTCGCGATAGGCCTCGGCCAGCAGTACGCGACGCTGACGGTCGGCATCCGCACGGATACCCTCGGCCAGTTCGTTACCTTTGGCGCGGTGCTCACGCGCTTCACGCTCACGCTCGGTGCTCATGCGCTCGAACACGCTGCGGTTCACTTCCTTCGGCAGATCGATGGCCTTGACCCGGACATCGACAACTTCGATCCCCAGCTCTTTTTCCGCCATCGTATTCAGCGAACGGGTGATATCCGCCATCAGCGCATCACGTTCACCGGACACCACCTCGTGCAGGGTGCGTTTACCGAACTGGTCACGCAGGCCCGATTCCAGACGACGCGACAAACGCTCGTCGGCAATCTGCTTGAGGCCGGAGGTCGCGGTGTAGAAGCGCTCGGCATCCTTGACGCGCCACTTGGCGTAGGCGTCAACCATCACGGCTTTCTTTTCCAGGGTCAGGAAACGCTGTGTCGGTGCATCCAGGGTCATCAGGCGCGCGTCGAACTTGCGCACCTGGTTGACGTAGGGGACTTTCACATGCAGGCCCGGCTGGACGTCTGCCTGGACCACGCGACCGAATTGCAGCAGCACCGCACGCTCGGTCTGAGCGACGATGTAGAAGCAGTTCCAGGCAGCGATGACCACGACGACGCCCACAATCAGGGCGGTCAGCGATTTATTGCTCATCAACGACTCTCCCTGGTACGTGTTTGCTGTTGCAGCAAGTCAGCGGCCGCCCGGGCGCTCGCTTCGTTGGCAGCGGCATTCGAACCGGTGGCCGGTGCGCTGGCGCCACTACGTCCACCCTCGATCATCTTGTCCAACGGCAGGTACAGCAGGTTGTTCTGCCCACCCTTGCCGCCGGTCACGAGAACCTTGCTGGTATTGCTGAAGACTTCCTGCATGGTGTCTAGGTACAGACGCTCACGCGTGACTTCCGGTGCCTTGCGGTACTCGGCGACCAGCTTGGTAAAGCGATCCGCCTCACCCTTGGCGCGGGAGACCACTTCATCGCGGTAACCGTTGGCATCTTCAAGGATGCGCTGGGCCTGACCACGGGCTTCCGGCACGACGCCGTTGGCGTAGGTTTCAGCCTGGTTGCGCGAACGCTGCTCGTCTTCACGGGCGCGGATCACGTCATCGAAGGCTTCCTGCACTTCACGCGGTGCCGCTGCGCTCTGTATGTTGACCTGGGTGACGGTGATACCAGTGCGATAGGTGTCGAGGAACCGTTGCAGGCGCTCCTTGATCTCGCTGGCCATCAATTCACGACCCTCGGTGAGCACCTGATCCATCGCGGTGGAACCCACCACGTGGCGCAGGGCGCTCTCAGTCGCCTGTTGCAGACTGATCTCAGGTTGATCGACGTTCAGCACGAAGTCCTGCAGGTTGCTGATCTTGTACTGCACGGTCAGCGGCACTTCGACGATGTTCTCGTCTTCGGTCAGCATCTGGCCCTGCTTGGTGTAGGCACGCTCACGCGTGACGTTCTCCATGTACTTCTTGTCGATCGGCGGGAAGTAGATGTTCAGGCCCGGGCCGACAGTCTCGTAGTACTTGCCGAAGCGCAGCACCACGGCTTGCTCCTGCTCGTCCACCACGTAGACCGCGCTGTACAGCCACACGGCCGCGAGCACGACAAGCCCAAGGCCCAGCAGGCCATAGCCGCCGCCCTTGCTTGTGCGACCGCCATCGTCACCACCGCGTTTTTTTCCACCACCGAACAACCCATTCAGGCTTTCCTGCAGCTTTCGGAAGGCCTCGTCGAGATCCGGCGGCCCCTTGCGGTCGCCATTATTGCGGCGCTTACCACCCCAAGGATCCTGATTATTCGAGTTGCCACCCGGCTCATTCCAAGCCATAGCGCTCTCCATCTGATAAAGCAAAGACGCACCCACGGCGCGCCGACCAATGCTACAGAATGCCTGCTACTGCGGCACAACCGCTTTCTCAGGCTTTTATTGCAAAGTGTGTTGCTCGATGAACTCTGTCGGTACAACGCCTTCGCGACTGACCAGCCGATTCAGCTCCGAGCGCGGCAATCGAACGGCCAGCAAGCTGACGCCATCTTCATCGTGTTCTTCTTTCTGTACCGCGCCCAGCTCGAAAAACTGTGCACGCAGTCGAGCAAAACGCTGAGGCAAGCGCAAGGTGCCGACGAACAAATCGTTGCCGAGCAACTCGGCAATCGCTTGCTCGAGCAAGTCCAGGCCCCGGCCATCACGCGCCGACAGCCAGACCCGCTGGGGCTTGCCGTCCTCGTCGCGCTGAATTTGTGGCTCAACGCCTTCAAGCAAATCGAGTTTGTTATAGACCTCGAGGATGGGCAAGTCCTGGGCACCAATCTCGCCCAGCACCACCATCACCTGTTCAATCTGCAACATGCGATCCGGCTCGGCCGCATCAATCACGTGCAACAGCAGGTCGGAGTTGCTCGACTCTTCGAGCGTAGACCGAAACGCCTCGACCAGCTTGTGCGGCAAGTGCCGAATGAAGCCCACGGTGTCGGCCAGCACGATCGGCCCCAGGTCGGCCAGTTCCAGGCGACGCAGGGTCGGGTCGAGGGTCGCGAACAGTTGGTCGGCCGCGTACACGTCCGACTTGGTCAAGTTGTTGAACAGCGTGGACTTGCCGGCGTTGGTGTAACCCACCAGGGAAACGGTCGGGATATCCGCACGGCTGCGGCCACGTCGCGATTGTTCGCGCTGGCTGCGGACTTTTTCCAGCCGGCCCTTGATCTGACGCAGGCGAACCCGCAACAGTCGCCGGTCGGTTTCCAGCTGGGTCTCGCCCGGGCCACGCATGCCGATACCGCCACCCTGACGCTCAAGGTGAGTCCAGCCGCGCACCAGCCGGGTGCTCATGTGGTCAAGCTGGGCCAGTTCAACCTGGAGCTTGCCCTCATGGGTACGCGCGCGTTGGGCGAAAATATCGAGAATCAGGCCGGTACGGTCGATCACGCGACACTCGAAAACACGTTCGAGGTTACGCTCCTGACTGGGCGTGAGGATGTGATTGAAGATCACCAGATCGGCCTGTTCGGCATGGACCAGGTCGCGCAGTTCCTCGACCTTGCCGCTGCCAATCAGGTATTTGGCGGTTGGCCGATGACGCGGCACGTTAAAAAACGCAACGGTCTCGGCGCCGGCCGAATTAGCCAACTCCTGAAACTCCTGCGGATCTTCGCGCGCCTCAGGGTCCTGTCCATCCAAGTGAACGAGGATCACTCGCTCACCACCACCGTGGCGCTCAAAGAACAAAGGAGACTCCTATCAGGCGTTACCTGGCTCAGCGTCACCCTGTTCGCCATCAGTCGCGCTAGGCAGACGGATTGGACGGACGGGAACGACTGTCGAGATAGCGTGCTTGTAAACCATTTGGCTGACGGTGTTTTTCAGCAGGATAACGAACTGGTCGAACGATTCGATCGTACCTTGCAGCTTGATACCGTTGACCAGGTAGATGGAAACCCCCACTTTCTCTTTACGTAAAGTATTCAAGTAAGGGTCTTGTAGCGAATGCCCTTTTGACATGTGCCGCACTCCTTTAAGGATCAATAATAAAAAATCGGAAAATAAATAGCTTATGGCCGTCACACCCCCAAGGATAGACGGCAATTGCAAGGACTCAGCTCAATATGGAGACCGTTCCCAAGTATTTCAAGGCGCGTGACAGATTGTCGCTGTCCAGGCTGTCCAGCCAGTGCAAATCGCTCCAGCTGCGCAGCCAGGTGAACTGGCGCTTCGCCAATTGGCGCGTGGCAATGATGCCGCGCTCCTGCATTTCGGCTGACGTCAGCTTGCCATCCAGATGATCCCAGACTTGGCGATAGCCTACAGCACGTATCGAAGGCAACCCCGGATGCAGGTCACCTCTTGAACGCAGTGCTACGACCTCCTCCACGAACCCCTGTTCCAACATAATTGTGAATCTTTGTGCAATTCGTTCATGCAGCACCTGGCGATTTGCCGGAGCAATCGCCAGATTCGCCACAGTATAGGGCAATTGTGAGCGCCCCGATGCGCCTGCGTCAGCACTTTGCGCAGATTGTCGCTGCCGATGCTCGGTCATGGTCTGACCACTTACCCGCCAGACTTCCAGAGCTCGACTGAGGCGCTGCGGATCGTTGGGGTGGATGCGCGCGGCGGACACCGGATCGACCGCCGCCAGTTGCTCGTGCAAGGCTTGCCAGCCAAGGCGCGCCGCTTCCTCTTCGAGCTCGGCGCGCACCTGGGCGTCGGCCGGCGGCATATCCGCCAGGCCTTCCTGCAAAGCCTTGTAGTAGAGCATCGTGCCGCCCACCAGCAGCGGGATGTTGCCGCGCGCAGTGATATCGGCCATGGCCGCCAGGGCATCGCTGCGAAAATCCGCCGCCGAATAGCTCATCGCGGGGTCGATGATGTCGATCAAGCGGTGCGGATATTGCGCCAGCAACTCCTTCGAAGGCTTGGCCGTGCCGATGTCCATGCCGCGATAAACCAGGGCCGAGTCGACGCTGATCAGCTCGCAGGGCAGCACTTTGCTCAGCTCGATAGCCAGGTCGGTCTTGCCGGCGGCCGTGGGGCCCATCAGGAAGATCGCGGGGGGCAAGGCACTCATCAGCGGCCGCGCAAGAACAGTTTGTCCAGATCGTCCAGGCCCATTTGGGTCCAGGTCGGTCGGCCATGGTTGCATTGTCCGCTGCGCTCGGTGTTTTCCATGTCGCGCAGCAGGCCGTTCATTTCCGGCAAGGCCAGGCGGCGATTGGCGCGGATCGCGCCGTGGCAGGCCATGGTGCCGAGCAGCTCGTTGATGTGCGCCTGGATACGATCACTGGTGCCGTACTCCATCAGGTCCGCCAAGACGTCGGCCACCAACCGGTTGGCCTCGGCTTGCTTGAGCAGCGCGGGAATCTGGCGGATCGCCAGCGTTTCCGGGCCCAGGCGTTGCAGTTCAAAACCGAGTTTCTGGAACACGCTGGCGTGCTCTTCGGCACAATCGGCTTCGCGCTGGCTGACCGCCAGGGATTCCGGCACCAACAGCGGCTGGCCGCTCAGGCCTTCGCTGGCCATGGCGATTTTCAGGCGCTCGTACATGATCCGTTCGTGGGCCGCGTGCATGTCCACCAGCACCAGGCCATGGGCGTTTTCCGCAAGGATGTAGATGCCCTTGAGCTGCGCCAATGCATAGCCCAGTGGCGGAATATCCCCGCCACCTTCGGGCAACGCGACCGCGCTCGGCTCGGCGCCCGGCAGCGGCGCAAAGAATTCACGATAGGCCGCCTGGGCCTCGGCCGCCGGCACCGCCGATTGCGGACGCGGGGTGTATTGATACTGATAGCCCGCCCCCGACCCCGAACCCGGCGCCGTGTAGCTCGGCTGGGGTTGCGGCGACTGCAGCAGGTTGCCCGCCAGGCTCATTTCGCCCTGCGGACCGAACTCGCCGGCTTGCGGGCCGCTCGGACGAACCACCGCCGTCACGATCGGCGCGGACAGCTGGTCATCCGGGCGCACATCGCCCAGCGCGCGGTGCAAGGTGCCGTAGAGGAAGTCATGCACCATGCGCCCGTCACGGAAGCGCACTTCATGCTTGGTCGGGTGTACGTTGACGTCGACCACCGATGGGTCGACCTCGAAAAACAGCACAAACGTCGGGTGCCGCCCATTGAACAGCACGTCGCGATACGCCTGGCGCACCGCGTGGGCCACCAGCTTGTCGCGCACCGCCCGGCCGTTCACAAAGAAATACTGCAAGTCCGCCTGGCTGCGGGAGAACGTCGGCAACCCCACCCAACCCCACAGGCGCAGGCCATTACGTTCGATTTCAATCGGCAGCGCCTGCTCCAGGAACCCCGCGCCGCACACCGCCGCCACCCGCCGAGCGCGCGCGGCGTCATCGTTGGCTTCGTGCAGGCTGAGGATGGTCTTGCCGTTGTGGCGCAGGTGGAATGCCACGTCGAAGCGCGCCAGGGCCAGGCGCTTGATGACTTCCTGCAGGTGATCGAATTCGGTTTTTTCGGCCTTGAGGAATTTGCGCCGCGCCGGGGTGTTGAAGAACAGGTCACGCACTTCCACCGAAGTGCCCACCGGATGCGCAGCCGGCTGGACCCGAGGCGCCATGTCGCGGCCTTCGGTTTCCACTTGCCAGGCCTGGTCGGCGCTGCGCGTGCGGGAGGTCAGCGTCAGGCGCGCCACGGAACTGATCGAGGCCAGGGCCTCACCGCGAAAGCCCAGGCTCATCACCCGCTCCAGGTCTTCCAGGTTGCGAATCTTGCTGGTGGCGTGCCGCGCCAGGGCCAGCGGCAGGTCATCGGAGGAGATGCCGCTGCCGTCGTCACGCACCCGCAGCAGCTTGACGCCGCCTTGCTCCACATCGACATCGATGCGCTTGGCGCCGGAGTCGATGCTGTTTTCCAGCAACTCCTTGATCACCGACGCCGGCCGCTCGACCACCTCGCCCGCCGCAATCTGGTTGGCAAGGCGCGGGCTGAGCAGTTCGATGCGCGAGCCGCTGTTGAGGATCGATTCGCTCATTACTGTGCCGCCAATTCAGTGCCGGGGATGGTCAACACCTGGCCGACTTTCAGCTCATCGGTTTTCAGGTGGTTGGCGCTGCGCAACGTCGCAGACGACACTTGGAAGCGCACCGCCAACATGGCGAGGGTATCGCCAGGCTGTACACGATGGTCACGTGGGCCCTGGGCGATTTTCCCGGAGTCGCGCAGCCAGGCGACATACGAGCCCGGTGGCGGGTTCTGCTGGAAGAACTGGCGCACGCCGGAGCTGATGGAACGTGCCAATGCCTGCTGATGGCTGGCGCTGGCCAGTTTCGAGGCTTCGTTGGCGTTGGAAATGAACCCGGTTTCCACCAGGATCGACGGGATGTCCGGCGATTTCAACACCATGAACCCGGCCTGCTCCACGCGCTGTTTGTGCAGCGATGTCACGCGACCGATGTTGCTCAGGACTTTCTGCCCGACGTTCAAGCTGGAGGTCAGCGAGGCGGTCATCGACAGGTCGAGCAGTACACCGGCGAGCATCTTGTCCTTGTCGTCGAGGGACACGTTGCCGGCCCCGCCAATCAAGTCGGAACGGTTTTCACTGTCAGCCAGCCAGCGGGCCGTCTCGGACGTGGCGCCGCGATCCGACAGGGCAAACACCGAGGCGCCGAAGGCGGCAGCCGACGGCGCGGCGTCGGCATGGATCGAGACGAACAGGTCGGCACCCTTCTTGCGCGCAATTTCGGTGCGACCGCGCAGCGGGATGAAGTAGTCGCCGGTACGGGTCAGCTCGGCGCGATAACCTTTCATGCCGTTGACCTGGCGCTGCAATTCACGGGCGATGGCCAACACCACGTCTTTTTCATGCTGGCCACGCGAGCCGGAAGCGCCCGGGTCTTCACCACCGTGACCGGCGTCGATCACCACGATGATGTCGCGTTTACCCGCTGGCGCTGGCGGCGGCGGTGGCAACTTGACCTGCGGTTGCGACGGGTTGACCGGCACGGCCGGTACGGTCGCCACGCTCGGCGTCGGCGCGGGCGGCGGTGCGGCATCGGCGGCGTTGTCGAACAGGTCGACCACCAGGCGGTTGCCGTATTGGGCGTTGGGCGCCAGGGAGAAACTTTTCGGGGTCACGGCCTTTTTCAGGTCGATGACCACGCGCAGATCGCTCGGCGTGCGCTGGGCCGAACGCATGCTGGTAATCGGCGTGTTGGCAGTGGAGATTTTCAGCGGCGCGGCCAGGGTCGCACCGTTGATGTCGATCACCAGGCGATCAGGCGCCGTCAGGGTAAAGACGCTGTGCTGGACCGGGCCAGACAGGTCGAACACCAGTCGCGTGTTATCCGGCGCTCGCCACAGGCGAACACTCTTCACCTGTGAAGCAGCCAGAGCATTGACAGTCATTGCCGCAAGCAACACCCCTACGACAGCAACCAACGCGCGAAAGCGCATACCTAACCCCACCAATTATTTGAATTCCAATGCCAGAGCAGCGCACCACGACTCACCGCGCGCACCCTGGGGCAACAACTTCAGCCGACGTCCGTGCTCATGCGGCGTAATGGTAATGGTCAGGTCCGGCTTTGGCAAAAAGCCTGTGCCTTTATCTGGCCACTCGATCAGGCACAGCGCGTCATCCTCGAAATAATCCCGAATCCCCATGTACTCCAGCTCTTCGGGGTCCACCAGACGATAGAGATCAAAGTGGAAGGCCCTTGTCGCCCCGATCTCATAAGGCTCGACCAGCGTAAAGGTCGGACTTTTCACCGCCCCAGCATGGCCCAACCCGCGAATGATGCCCCGCGACAGCGTGGTCTTGCCCGCCCCCAGGTCGCCCTCGAGAAAGATCAGCCCCGCGCCGCCTGTCACCTGGGCAATCCGATGACCGAAGGCGACCATTGCCGCTTCATCCGCCAGGAAAAGGTTTACTTCAGGCACGGCGACTGTTCCTCGAGCAATTGACGAATGGCGGGTATCAGATCACTGGCCGCCAGGCCGCGGCCAAAGGTGCCCTGCCGGGCTCCCGCCGTGGCGTGCAGCCACACGGCCAGGCAGCCGGCTTCATAAGCGGGCATGCCCTGTGCCAGTAACGCGCCCACCAGGCCGGCCAATACGTCGCCGAGCCCCGCGGTCGCCATGGCCGGATGGCCTTGGTCACATCGCGCGACGCGACCGTCCGGGCTGGCGATCAGACTGCCCGCCCCCTTGAGAATAGCCACTGCCTTGAATTTCTGGCTCAACGCGCGCGCCACCTTAAGACGATCCGCCTGAACCTCGGCTGTCGAAATACCCATCAAGCGCGCCGCTTCGCCCGGATGCGGGGTGATCACGCAGTTGGCGGGAAGACTGACGCTGCCGGTCGCCAACTGGTTCAAGGCATCGGCGTCCCAGACTTGCGGCTGCTTGGCGTTGGCGGCGACGGACAGCAGGCTCTTGCCCCAGGCGGCATGGCCCAGGCCCGGGCCAATGACGATAACCGAGATCTTTTCGAGCAAACCCATCAATTGGTTGGCCGAACTCACGCCGACGCTCATGACTTCCGGCAGGCGCGCCAGCGCGGCGGGCACGTGTTCAAGGCGAGTCGCCAGGGACACCATGCCCGCCCCGCTGCGCAGCGCACTTTCGGCACTGAGCAACGCAGCGCCGCCAAAGCCTCGGTCGCCGCCGATGACCAGCAGGTGACCGAAGCGGCCTTTATGGGCGTCCGGGGAACGCGCAGCCAGTTGCGGCAAATTGCCGGGCAACAGGGGCTGAACGTCGGTTATTGCGTGTTTTGTCTGCGGCATGCGTCTTCAAGCTCCGATGTCTGGCAGAATTATACTCATCTAACCTGTGGTTTCCCGTGTCTCATGCCTGCTATTACTTCCGATCTGCCCGCGCTAGCCCAATCGATCAAAGACTGGGGCCGCGAGCTGGGCTTTCAACAAGTCGGCATCAGCGGCCTGGACCTGGCCGAGCATGAACAGCACCTGCAACGCTGGCTCGACGCGGGCTACCACGGCGAGATGGAATACATGGGCGCCCACGGCAGCAAACGCTCGCACCCCGATGAATTGGTGCCGGGCACCTTGCGCGTAGTCTCACTGCGCATGGATTACCTGCCCGGCGACACGCACATGGCGCAACGGCTGGCCCAACCGGAAAAAGCCTACATCTCCCGTTACGCCCTGGGCCGCGACTACCACAAACTGATCCGCAAGCGCGTGCAGCAACTGGCCGAACGCATCCAGGCACAAATCGGCCCCTTCGGCTTTCGCGCCTTTGTCGACAGCGCGCCAGTGCTGGAGAAAGCCATCGCCGAGAAAGCCGGGCTGGGCTGGATCGGCAAAAACACCCTGGTCCTCAATCGCAAGGCCGGCAGCTACTTCTTCCTCAGCGAGCTGTTTGTCGACTTGCCGCTGCCGGTCGATCCGCCCCACGCCACCGAGCACTGCGGCCGCTGTACCGCCTGTCTGGATATCTGCCCGACCAACGCGTTCGTCGGGCCCTACGTGCTGGACGCGCGGCGCTGCATTTCCTATCTGACCATCGAACTCAAGAGCGCGATCCCCGAAGACTTGCGCCCGCTGATCGGCAACCGGGTTTTCGGTTGCGATGACTGTCAGATCGTTTGCCCATGGAATCGTTTCGCCCGCACCACCGCAGAAAGCGATTTCAAGCCACGGCACAACCTGGATAACGCACAACTGGCCGAACTGTTCATGTGGGACGAGGAAAAATTCCTCAGCAGCACCGAAGGCTCGCCCCTACGCCGTGCGGGTTACGAGCGCTGGCTGCGCAACCTGGCGGTAGGCTTGGGCAATGCGCCACCGAGCATTCCGGTGCTGGAAGCCTTGAAGGCGCGCCGGGACTACCCGTCGGAGCTGGTACGCGAACATGTGGAATGGGCGCTGAAGCAGCATGCCGAGCGTCAGTGAACGTCGTCGTTGTAGATGAACTTGGGCATTTCCCAGTGAAAACGGATCGCCAGCAGGCGCAGGAGAAAGCCGCTGAACAGGGTGAGCATAATCGCCTGCTCGCCCGGCAATTGCAGGTAAAGGCACAGCAAGTAGAACCAAGCGGCGAGGAATGACACGCTGGCGTACAGCTCACGGCGAAAGATCAGCGGGATGTCGTTGCAGAAAATATCCCGCAGGATCCCGCCGAACACCCCGGTGATCACGCCACTGACCGACGCCACCAACATACCGTGGCCCATTTCTAGGGCGGTCATGCAGCCGATCAGGGTAAAGGCGACCAACCCCACGGCATCCAGCGCCAGAAACAGCGAGCGCAGGCGGCGCATCAGCGGCGCGATAAAGATCGTCACCAGTGCGGCGACGGAAGTCAGCACCAGGTATTCCGGGTGCTTGACCCAGGTCAGCGGGTAATGCCCGAGCAGCACATCGCGCACCGAACCGCCACCCAACGCCGTCACGCAGGCGATCAGCACCACGCCAAACCAATCCATGCCGCGTCGACCGGCAGACAAGGCGCCAGTCATAGCTTCGGCGGTGATGGCGACGAGGTAGAGCATCAGCAGCATGATGGCGATCCTTACAAAGAGGCGCGCAGTCTAATCATTTGCTGACGGCACCAAAAGAGGGCGCTTGGCGAAAGACCGAGGCGCCCCCAGCATCAAGCCTTGATGAAGTGCTTGCGGTAGTGCTGCAACTCGGCGATCGACTCACGAATGTCATCCAGCGCCAAATGAGTGCTGCCTTTATGGAAGCTGTCTTTGACTTCCGGCGCCCAGCGCGCGGCCAGTTCCTTGAGCGTGGACACATCCAGGTTGCGGTAGTGGAAGTAGCTTTCCAGCGCCTTCATGTGGTTATAAAGAAAGCGGCGGTCCTGGCAGATGCTGTTACCGCAGATCGGCGACTTGCCCTTGGGCACCCACTTTTCCAGGAAGGCGATGGTTTCGGCTTCGGCTTCGGCCATGCTGACACGGCTGTCGCGCACGCGCTGGGTCAGGCCGGAGTTGCCGTGGGTGCGGGTGTTCCACTCGTCCATGGTGGCGAGGACGGCGTCGCTGTGGTGGATGGCGATCACCGGACCTTCGGCCAAGGTGTTGAGGTTGCTGTCGGTGACAATGGTCGCCATCTCGATGATGACGTCGGTGTCGGGGTTCAGACCGGTCATTTCCAGATCGATCCAAATCAGATTCTGTGGGTTTTGCATGGCTTGATTCTCTTGGCACCTTGGCGTAGCTGCGCAGTTTAGCAGGCGGGGCCGTGCTAGACTCGCGACCGTTTCACCCAACCTTTGCATTATCGACACGGAACACCAATGGCCAAACGCCAGCTCAACCGTCGCCAAAACTGGCGCATCGAAAAGATTCAGGGCGAACGCGCCGCACGCGCCGCCAAACGTGAATCCTCCGCCGTGGAAGCGCTCGAGGGCGGCGACCTGGGCCCCGAACAAACGGGCCTGGTGATCGCGCACTTTGGTGTGCAGGTCGAGGTCGAGGCGCTCGAAGGCGAACTCGCCGGCCAGGTCTTCCGCTGCCACCTGCGCGCCAACCTGCCGGCGCTGGTGACCGGCGACCGAGTGGTGTGGCGTGCCGGCAACCAAGGCATCGGCGTGATCGTCGCGCAACTGCCCCGCACCACCGAACTGCGCCGTCCCGACAGCCGCGGCCAGTTGAAGCCGGTGGCGGCCAACGTCGACATGATCGTCATCGTCTTCGCACCGCTGCCCGAGCCCCATGCCAACCTGATCGACCGTTACCTGGTCGCCGCCGAGCATGCCGGCATTCGCCCGCTGTTGTTGCTGAACAAGTTCGACCTGATCGACGAACAGAACGCCCCGGCGCTCAACGCGTTGCTGGCGGTCTACCGCACCCTGGGTTACCCGGTGCTGGAAGTGTCGGCTCATCACGGCAATGGCATGGAACAGCTGCAACACCAGTTGGACGGGCGCATCAGCGTGTTCGTCGGCCAGTCTGGCGTGGGCAAGTCCTCGCTGGTCAACAGCCTGCTGCCGGAAGTCGACACCCGTGTCGGCCCGCTGTCGGAGCTGTCCGGCCAGGGCACCCACACCACCACCACCGCGCGGTTGTTCCACTTCCCCGGCGGCGGTGAGCTGATCGACTCCCCAGGCATTCGTGAATTCGGCCTCGGCCATGTCAGCCGCAGCGACGTGGAAGCCGGTTTCATCGAGTTCAACGACCTGATCGGCACCTGCCGCTTCCGCGACTGCAAACACGACCGCGAACCCGGTTGTGCCCTGCTCAAGGCGTTGGAAGATGGCCGCGTGCAGCAGCAACGGATGAACAGCTATCGGTCGATTATTGCGAGTTTGCCCGAGAGCAGTTACTAAACAGCACATACGACAAGGCCGCGTTTATCGCGGCCTTGTCGTATACAGCTTACGATCCCGTACCCGGCACCGTAGGGTCTTTCATCCCGCCACCCTCGAACAGGTTCAGCTTCTGCCGCAACTCATGCGCCGGCAACGGCTCCTGCCCCGGCGGGATCGCGTTCGGGTCGGCCGGTGCTGCGCCCTGCGTGCCCGTATCTGGGGGCTGTGGCGGTGGCGGCTGATCACCTTCAATCGCGCGCTGGGCCTTTTTGGTCAGCACGACGATATCGATCCGACGGTTGATCGGGTTGAATGGGTCCTTCGAATCAAACAGCTGCGACGAAGCGAAACCCACCACCCGCGCCACCTGCGAGTCCGGGTAGCTGCCAGCCACCAGCGCACGTCGGGCGGCGTTGGCGCGGTTGGCCGAAAGCTCCCAGTTGCCGAAGTCGCCCTGCCCCGAATACGGCTTGGCATCGGTGTGGCCGCTGATGCTGATCTTGTTCGGCACCGCCTTGATGGTGTCGGCCATGGCCAGCAGGATGTCTTCAAAGTACGGCTTCAACCGCGCACTGCCAGAGTCGAACATCGGCCGGTTGGCGGCGTCGGTGATCTGGATGCGCAAGCCATCCGGCGTGATTTCGAAGGAAATCTGATCCTTGAATTTCAGCAACTGCGGGTTTTCTTCGACCTTGGTCTGCAATTCCTTCAGCAACAATTCGAGGCGTTCCTGCTCGACCTGTTCGGCCAGGCTCTCGACGGTGTCGCGCTCGATCGGAATTTTTTCCTGCGGCGCCTCGGTCTTGACCTCAGGGTTGATGGTGCGCTCCGGCGCCAACTGCGGCGAACCGCCCAGGTCGATCACGAAGGGTGTGCCGCTTTCCGAGAAGCCGATCGGGTCTTTGAAGTAACCGGCGATGGCGATCTTCTGCTCGGGGGTCGCGGTGGACATCAGCCACAGCACCAGGAAGAACGCCATCATCGCCGTTGCAAAGTCGGCGAAGGCGATTTTCCAGGCGCCACCATGGTGCCCCGCAGCGAAGCGCTTGACGCGCTTGATGATTATCGGCTGGTTGTTTTCCATGGCTTAGCGACCGCGAACCGCTTGTTCCAACTCGGCAAAGCTCGGGCGATGTTTCGGGTACAGCACCTTGCGACCGAATTCCACCGCCAGCGAAGGCGGCATGCCGGAGGCCGAAGCCACCAGGCTGGCCTTGATCGCTTCATACAGATTGACTTCTTCCTTGGCATCGTGGGCCAGGGAGGTGGCGAGCGGACCGAAGAAACCGTAGGCCGCGAGAATACCGAAGAACGTACCCACCAGCGCCGCACCTACGTGCATGCCGATGGCCGCCTGGTCGCCCTCGCCGAGGGAGGCCATGGTCACCACGATACCGAGTACCGCCGCAACGATACCGAAGCCGGGCATGCCGTCGGCAATACCGGTGACGGCGTGGGACGGGTGCTCCAGCTCTTCCTTGAGGCTGAACAGTTCCATGTCGAACAGGCCTTCCAGCTCGTGGGGAGCCATGTTGCCGGAGGACATGATGCGCAGGTAATCGCAGATGTAGGCGGTCATGCGCTCGTCTTTGAGCACTGCCGGGTACTTGGCGAAAATCGGGCTCGCTGCAGCGTCTTCGATGTCCGCTTCGATGGCCATCATGCCTTCACGGCGACTCTTGTTGAGGATCTCATAAACCAGGCCCAGCACTTCCATGTAGAAGGTGTGGGAGAAGCGCGAGCTGAACATGCCCAGCGACTTCTTGATCACGTGCATGGTCATGTAGCCGGGGTTGGCCTGCAAGAATGCGCCGAATGCCGCGCCGCCAATAATCATCACTTCGAAGGGCTGGATCAACGCTGCAATCTTGCCGTGAGACAGGACATAGCCACCGAGCACACTTGCAAAGACGACGATGATGCCGATTATTTTAGCCATAGGGGTTTTGTACTTGCGCCGTCGGGTTCATGGACATATTTGGGGTAACTGAAAAACTCTTGTTCTACTTATCGGCAAAACTGCGCCAGACTATAGGCCGTCAAGGCGAAAAGCCAGTTCGGCCCGTTCAGGGCGTGTTGAAGTAAGTGATGATCGCGCCCCAATCATGGCCAATGAAAAGACAGCCCCATCTGTAAGACCCATCTCTCTCGCCGCTTGGATCAAGTGCCTGGACGAAGTCCGGTTGCCCGTTCCCCAGGCCAGCCACGAGCGCGTGTGCAAAGCCATCCGCGATAGCCGCAGTTCTTTGCGAGATATTGCCGAGCTGATGCAGAACAGCCCGTCGCTGGTACTCAGCGTAATGCGCGAGGCCAACAGCCACACCCATGGCAGCATGGCGGAACCGGCAGAAAACCTTGAGGTGGCGCTTAACCGTCTCGGCCTCAAACGCGCCGAGGACCTGCTGGAACGGCTGCCGTCGGTGCCGATGAATGAAATCCCCGTCGCCTTTCGCCAACTGGTGCTGGTCAGCCGCCACGCGTCGCAGCAAGCCAGCGGCTTGTTCGCCAGCCGCCTGGCGCGGTTGTGGCAAGACATTCATTGGGGCAGCCTGCTGTTCCTGGCGCCGTTGTGGCCGATGGCTGTGGCCTACCCCAAGCTCCTGGACGAATGGGAACTGCGGGTAATCCACAAAGGCCAATCGGCGCGTCAGGTCGAACAAGAATTGTTCGGCGTGCGCCTGCTCGACCTGTGCCTTGGCCTGACCGAAACCTGGCACCTGCCGATCTGGGTATCCCAGGGCTATCACCTGCTGCTGACCGAGCAACGCTTGCTGGTCAAGGCATTGCGCATCGCCCGGGAAGACGACCCACTGCGCCAGCAACAACTGCTGGATGCCGAACCCAGTTTGCGGCGCTGGCTGAACCAGCCGGCCAATACGGTGTTGCTGGCCAACGGCCTGGCGATGTCGGCCCAGGAATCCTGGACCTGCCCGCATACCGAGCGCTGGCAATACCTCACCGCGCTGTACCTGCAACAGCCGTTGAGCGAGGTGCAGCAACAGGTTCACCAGCAAGCGGTGATCAGCGCTCGCGCAACCCTGATGCCCGACCTCTGGCACCCGGCGCTGTCGCTGATCTGGCCGTGGAATGTACAGAAAATCCATCGCGGCCTGCTGCCCGCACCGCCGCCAACCGCCGAGGCCCTGGCCGTCTGGCGCAGCCGTTGCACCGAACTGCTGGTGGAGCCAAGCCGCTTCGCCAACGCCATGCACCTGACCACCTGCGCCAAGGATGCCCTGGAGGCCAGCGGCATGCAGCGCGTCTTGCTGTTCATGGCCGATCGCGCCCTGAGCACCCTGCGCGTCCACCAGGCCGCCGGCCTGCCGAAGGACGCCGCCAACTTGAGCCTGGACGTGGTCAACAGCACGCTGCTGCAACGCATGCTGGAAAAATCCGCCCAGGTGCGCCTCACGCCCGACAATCACGCGCAATTTGCCGCCCTGTTGCCGCCGATCCTGCGTCGCCTGTTCAACGGTGAACACCTGCTGTTGCGCTCACTGAGCTGCAACGGCCGGGTGGTCATGCTGATGATCGCCGACCAGGGCGGCGGGCCGTTCTCGGAAACCACCGTGCAGGCCTTTGGCAAAACCGCTCAATGCATCGAGAAAGCCCTGCACAGCTTTACCAACCGCACCGGCTGATGCTTGCGCTACAATCGCCCTCTTTTATCGCCAACATTTGTGCCCAGGAGACCTCACATGCCTGACTTCTCTGGCTTGCCGCTGGTGATCGAACCCAGCGACCTGCTTGGCCGCCTTGATGCCGACCAACTGATTCTGGTGGACCTCACCAGCGCCGCCCGCTACGCCGAAGGGCATATCCCCGGCGCGCATTTCGTTGACCCCAAGCGCACCCAACTGGGCCAGCCGCCAGCCCCCGGCCTGCTGCCGAACAAGGCAGACCTGGAAAAACTGTTCGGCGAGCTGGGCCACACCCCGGACGCGACCTACGTGGTCTACGACGACGAAGGCGGTGGCTGGGCCGGACGTTTCATCTGGCTGCTCGACGTGATCGGCCACACGAAATACCACTACCTCGACGGCGGCCTGCTGGCGTGGCTGGCAGACCCGCTCCCGCTGTCCACCGAGGTGCCGGCCCCGGCTGGCGGGCCTGTCAGCCTCACGCTGCATGACGGCCCCACCGCGACCCGCGAATACCTGCAAAGCCGTCTCGGCGCCGCCGACCTGGGCATCTGGGACGCACGCGGCCCGCTGGAATATTCCGGCGAAAAGGTCCTGGCAGCCAAGGGCGGTCACATCCCCGGTGCCGTGAACTTCGAATGGACTGCCGGCATGGACAAGGCGCGCAACCTGCGCATCCGCCGCGACATGCCGCAGATCCTCGAAAACCTCGGGCTGACCCGCGACAAAGAAATCATCACCCACTGCCAGACTCACCACCGCTCTGGCTTCACCTACCTGGTGGCCAAGGCGCTCGGTTATCCGCGAGTCAAAGGTTATGCCGGTTCCTGGGGCGAATGGGGCAACCACCCCGACACCCCCGTCGAGATTTAAGGTTTAAGGACAGTTAATGAAAAAGCAGTTGTTCATCCTCAGCCAGTACTTGCTGCCGCACCACTTGCTGTCGCGCCTGGCCGGCTGCATTGCCGAGTGCCGCGTGCGCTGGTTCAAGAACGCGTTCACCGCCTGGTTCGCCAAGCGCTATCAAGTGGACATGTCCCAGGCCCTGGTTGAAGACCTGAGCGCCTACGAACACTTCAACGCGTTCTTCACCCGCGCCCTGAAAGACGGCGCGCGCCCACTCGATCAAACCCCGGGCGCCGTGCTGAGCCCGGCCGATGGCGCAGTCAGCCAGCTCGGCCCGATCGAGCATGGTCGCGTGTTCCAGGCCAAGGGCCACAGCTTCAGCGTGCTGGAATTGCTGGGCGGCGATGCGGCCATGGCTGCGCCGTTCATGGGCGGCGATTTCGCCACCATTTACCTGTCGCCGAAAGACTACCACCGGGTGCATATGCCACTGGCGGGCACCTTGCGCGAGATGGTCTACGTGCCAGGGCGGATTTTCTCGGTCAACCAGACCACCGCCGAAAACGTGCCGGAGCTGTTTGCGCGTAACGAGCGGGTTGTCTGCCTGTTCGACACCGAACGCGGCCCGATGGCCGTGGTGTTGGTGGGCGCGATGATTGTGGCGTCGATCGAAACCGTGTGGGCCGGCCTGGTCACGCCGCCCAAGCGCGAGCTGAAAACCTTCCGCTACGACGAAGCCGCGCGTGCGCCGATTCACCTGGAGAAAGGCGCAGAGCTGGGTCGCTTCAAGCTGGGTTCGACCGCAATCGTGCTGTTCGGGCCGGATCAGGTGCAGTGGGCAGAAACACTGGTGGCGGGTTCGCCGGTGCAGATGGGCCAGGGCATCGCGTTACCGAAAGCCTGATCCGAAACCTGCAAAGATCCAATGTGGGAGGGGGCTTGCCCCCGATAGCGGTGGCTCAGTCACTTATTTGTAGCTGAACCACTGCCATCGGGGGCAAGCCCCCTCCCACATTTTTAAGCGCATTGTTTCAGTTAGAGCTGCCCGTCGCGGTCGCGAAAGCCCAACAGATACAGCACTCCGTCCAACCCAAGGGTCGAAATCGCCTGCTTGGCCGATTGCTTGACCAGCGGCTTGGCGCGGAACGCCACGCCCAACCCGGCAATCGCCAGCATCGGCAAGTCGTTCGCACCGTCGCCGACCGCAATGGTCTGCTCCAGACGCAAACCTTCCTTGTGAGCCAATTCCCGCAGCAAGTCGGCCTTGCGCTGCGCGTCGACGATCGGCTCCACGGCCACGCCGGTCACCTTGCCATCCACCACTTCCAGCTCGTTGGCGAACACATAGTCGATGCCCAGCTTGGCCTGCAATTGCTTGGCGAAGTAGCTGAAGCCGCCGGACAGGATCGCAGTCTTGTAGCCCAGGCGCTTGAGTTCGGCGAACAGGGTTTCGGCGCCTTCGGTCAGGCGCAGGGAGGCGCCGATCGAATCCAGCACGCTGACATCCAGGCCCTTGAGCAACGCCAGGCGCTCCTTGAAGCTGGCGCGGAAATCCAGCTCGCCGGCCATGGCGCGCTCGGTGATCGCGGAGACTTGCTCACCCACACCGGCAGCCTTGGCCAGTTCGTCGATGACTTCGGCTTCGATCAGCGTGGAGTCCATGTCGAACACCGCCAGGCGGCGGTTGCGGCGGAACAGCGAATCTTCCTGGAAGGCGATATCGACATTCAGCTCTTGGGCCACGCTCAGGAAGTCGGCACGCAAGGCTTGGGGATCGGCCGGTTCGCCGCGCACGGAAAACTCGATGCAGCCCTTGCCCTGGTCATCTGGCGTGTCCAATGGCATGCGGCCCGACAGACGGTCGATATGGTCGATATTCAAGCCATATTGCGCGGTGATCGAGCTGACGCGCTGCAACTGCTCGGCCGTCACCTTGCGGGTCAGCAAGGTCACGATATGGCGTTTTTTGCCCTGGCCGGACACCCAATGCCGGTAATCCTCTTCGGACACCGGGGTGAAACGCACCTGCTGATCCAGCTTGTACGCGGTAAACAGGATGTCCTTGAGGACAGACGACGCCTGCTCGGTGCTGGGGATTTCCACCAGAATCCCGAAGGACAGGGTGTCGTGGATCACCGCCTGGCCGATGTCGAGAATGTTCACACCACCCTGGGCCAGAACACCGGTAATGGCGGCGGTCAGACCTGGCCGGTCTTCCCCCGTGATGTTAATCAGGACAATTTCGCGCAAAGCGCACCCCCAGGCTGGAAAAAAACCGCATTCTACCCACTTTCAGTGACCATCGGGCACAGCCAGCGCTTTGCCGGTCTTGGGCCTGTCGCTATACTGCGCGTCAACTTCACGGACTAAAGAGCCGAGCTCAAGTGAACCGGCCCACGCCAGTAAAAACCGACAACTTCTTTCTGCTGATCTTCCGGGCACTGCGCCACCGCCGTGTACCGATCGCATTACGCATCGCCAGCCATAACGTGATCCTGGTCGCCCTGGCCCTGGTGATCTACGCCTGCGTGATGGGTTTGCAGTTCAAACAGGCCATGCACGAACAAGCCGATGCCCTGGGCGAGAGCTTGACCACCCAGACCGCCACCTCGGCGACCGAGCTGCTGGTGTCCAACGACATCCTCAGCCTCAACGTGCTGCTCAACAACCTGACCAAGAACCCGCTGGTGGCCCACGCCGCCATCTACAGCGTGGACAACCGGATCATGGCCGAAGCCGGGCAACGCCCGAAAAACGGCCTGCTGGGTGAAGCCGAAGGCCTGTACCAGAGCAATATCACGTTTCAGGATGTGAAAGCCGGCCAATTGCGCATCAGCCTGGACATGCAGCAATTCCAGCAGCCGATGACCATCAGCCTGCAAAGCATGGGCATCCTCAGCGCGATCCTGCTGGCGCTGGCCCTGGCCTTGAGCCTGCGTCTGGGGCGGCATATCTCCACGCCGTTGATGCAACTGCGCATCTGGCTGCGGGATATCGACGAGCACACCCCGGCCACCGATCGTCAGGACGAGATCGGCGACCTTGCGCGCCAGCTTCACGCCAGCTTCGCCCCGGAACCTGTGGTACACGAGGTTGAACCCGAGCCCGAGTTCGACGACAGCGATTACGACGAACCTGCCTTTGAAGTGCGCAACCTGCGCGACCCGGGTTTTGACGAAAGCGCGCCGGTCGCGGGCCTGAAGCCTGCGCCACGCCATGTAATCAAGGCCGAAGAAGACGAGCTGGACGACGAAGACCCGTTCGCCGACCTGCGCGACACCTCGGCCAGCAGCCCGGCTATCGCGCCGAAGCCCGTGCCGACAAAGAACGCCGAACCCCAACACAGTGCGGTCCTGGCCGTGCAACTGGGCGCCCAGGACCAACTGCGCCGCCTGCCCCGCGCCCGCCTGACGGAATTGCTGGAACGCTACCGCGACTGCCTCGACCAGGCCGCCTCGCTCTACCAGAGCGAGCTGCACACCCTGAACGATGGCAGCACATTGATGTTGTTCCACAGCGAAGACAGCGGCGAAGACTACCTGACCAACGCCATCTGCTGCGGCGAACTGCTGCGCGCCCTGGGCCATGAGCTGCAGATCGAAGTGGCCGACAGCGGCATCACGCTGCAACTGCAACTGGGCCTGACCGTTGGCAACGACCTGTTCGGCATGACCCAGATCGACCTGCTGCTGACCGAAATCGCCCAGGACGCCCTGGCCTTGTCCCAACACAGCCGCAACCTGCTGCTGGTGGAGCGCAAGATCAGCGAAGACACGCTGATCCGCCAACGCGCGCGCATCCGTCCGATTGCCAGCCCCGAGGGCGCCAGTTGCGTAGAGCGCTTGATGGAGCCGTATCCATCGATGCTGGAGCGGCAATTGGCGCGAATGCACGAGTCCCGCGTCAAGCCCTAGGGACACCATTGAACCAATGTGGGAGGGGGCTTGCCCCCGATGACGGCGTGTCAGTCAAAACGGCGGCAACTGACACATCGCTATCGGGGGCAAGCCCCCTCCCACATTTGGACGCCACAAGCCTCAAGTAAAACGCGCACAAACAAAAAGGCCCGCTGAATAAGCGGGCCTTTTGGGTTGGAGCCATTCAGATCAGAACCTGAACACTTCCATATCGGTGCGGATCGGCGTAGCCATCGGCATTTTCGGTTTCCCCGGAGCCGCCGGTTTGGCCTGTACCGGCGCTTGCTTGCGCGGCGCCTCGGCAACTGGTGGCTGGTTGGCCAATGGCTTGAGGGCCACCGACAACTGCTGCGCCAGATGCTGCAACAGCACGCCCTGGGCCTGGACCTGGGACGCCGTGGTGCCGGCATGCTCTTCCTGCAGATGCACGATGCGGCTATCACGCACCTGGCCGCGGCGGTCGATCAAGCGCCATTGCGCATCGAGGATCGCCGGTTGCGAGGTGCCGGAGTCGAGTCGGGTAATGGTCAGCAACACCTGCACATCCGGGGAAAAACCGGCGGGCGCAGGCGCCAGGACCACACGCTGACTGTCCAACTGACCCGCCACCTGGCGCAACATCAGTTGATTGATGTCGGACGACAAACTGCCCGCCCAACGACCATCGGTGGAACCTTGCAGGCTGCCGTCGTTCTGACGTTGCAGCAATGTTTCGCGTTGCAGGTAGTCAGCGACGACGACCGGGCCCAGCAAGACGGCCATGCCGGCGGATTGAGCTGGCTGAGCGGGACTTCCGCTGTCCAGCTGGTACAGCGACACCGGCTGGTGCGTGCTGCAACCCGCCAACCCCAGAAGGCCAGCGAGCATAAAAATAAAAGGAAGGCGTGGAGCAGTCATCATCCCATCCAGGCGGCTGCCACAAGGCAAAC
This sequence comes from Pseudomonas sp. GW704-F2, assembly GCF_059423025.1. Classification (NCBI taxonomy): domain Bacteria; kingdom Pseudomonadati; phylum Pseudomonadota; class Gammaproteobacteria; order Pseudomonadales; family Pseudomonadaceae; genus Pseudomonas; species Pseudomonas sp. GW704-F2. Next base: position 44,542 of record NZ_JBWKXO010000005.1, read on the forward strand.
CACAATGTAATACTAAAAATAACCTAAACACGCTCGGCCACGCCGGCGCTGGAAAGGCCATATCATCCGTGAATATGCGCCATGACTCCAGCGCGAAAGCGTCGATCTACGCGTTAAATCGTAGATCAAGAGCTCTAATCCGCGCTAAACCGGCGTTTCCACCAGTAAAGCATCCACGCGCTGGAAGCCACGAGGCAGTTTATTACCGCGTCGGCCACGCTCGCCCTTGTAGTGCTCAAGGTCGTCAGGGCGCAGCGACAACGTGCGCTTGCCGGCCTGGAGCACCAGGGTAGAACCTTCCGGGATCACTGCGATGTCTGTCACGTACTCTTCGCGACTGGCCACCCGCTCGCCGGGAATACCAATGATCTTGTTGCCTTTGCCTTTGCCCAACTGCGGCAAGTCGCTGATCTTGAACACCAGCAAACGCCCTTCTGTGGTCACCGACGCCAGCCAATTACCCTCGCGATCGTCCACCGGCCGCGGCAGGATCACCTTGGCGTTATTCGGCAGGCTCAACAGTGCTTTACCGGCTTTGTTCTTGGCCTGCAGGTCTTCACCCTTGACCACAAAGCCGTAACCCGCGTCGGAGGCGATCACATACAGCGAGTCGTCGTCCGGCAGCAGCACGCATTCGAAACTCGCCCCCGGTGGCGGCGTCAGGCGCCCGGTCAACGGCTCGCCCTGCCCGCGCGCAGACGGCAAGGTGTGGGCCGGCACCGAGTAACTGCGCCCGGTGGAGTCGATAAACACCGCAAACTGGTTGGACCGCCCGGCGGCGGCGGTCTTGAAGCCGTCGCCAGCCTTGTACGACAAGCCGGTCGCATCGATATCATGCCCCTTGGCGGAACGGACCCAACCCTTTTCCGACAGAACGACAGTAATTTTCTCGTTTGGCAGCAGCTCGGTTTCTGTCAGCGCTTTCGCTTCGGCGCGCTCAACGATCGGCGAACGGCGGTCGTCGCCATAGGTCTCGGCGTCTTTGATCAGCTCGCTGCGCACCAGCTTCTTGAGCTTGGTTTCGCTGCCCAGCAGGGCTTGCAGCTTGGCTTGCTCCTTGAGCAACGCGTCCTGTTCGTCGCGCAGCTTCATTTCTTCCAGTCGCGCCAACTGACGCAAGCGGGTGTCGAGGATGTAGTCGGCCTGGATCTCGCTCAGCTCGAAACGCGCGATCAGCTCGGCTTTCGGGTGCTCGGCGGTACGGATGATGTGGATCACTTCATCCAGGTTGAGGTAGGCAATCAGCAAGCCGTCCAACAGGTGCAGGCGGCGCTCGACCTTGTCCAGGCGGAACTGCAGGCGACGACGCACGGTCTGGACCCGGAACTCCAGCCACTCCACCAGCAGATTGCGCAGGTTCTTCAGCTGCGGCTTGCCGTCCAGGCCGATGATGTTGATGTTGACCCGGTAGCTGGACTCCAAGTCCGTGCTGGCGAACAGATGCTGCATCAGCACTTCATGGTCGACCCGGCTGTTGGTCGGAATAATCACGATGCGGCACGGGTTTTCGTGGTCGGACTCGTCGCGCAGGTCAGCGACCTGCGGCAATTTCGACGGTTTGGCCTGCATCAGCGCGGCGATCTGTTCCAGCACCTTGGCGCCGGACACCTGATGCGGCAACGCGGTGACGATGATGTCGCCGTCTTCGACGTGGTACACGGCGCGCATACGCACCGAGCCCTTGCCGGTTTCGTACATTTTCAGCAGGTCGGCACGCGGCGTGATGATTTCCGCTTCGGTCGGGTAATCCGGGCCCTGGATGTGCTCGCAGAGCTGCTCGACCGTGGCTTTGGGTTCATCGAGCAAGCGCACGCAGGCCGTGGCGACTTCCCGCAGGTTGTGCGGCGGTACGTCGGTGGCCATGCCGACGGCGATGCCGGTGGTGCCATTGAGCAGGATGTTCGGCAAACGTGCCGGCAACACCAGGGGCTCGTCGAGGGTGCCGTCGAAGTTCGGGCCCCAGTTCGCGGTGCCCTGGCCCAGTTCGCTGAGCAGCACTTCCGAATAACGCGACAGGCGCGCCTCGGTGTAACGCATGGCCGCGAAAGACTTGGGATCATCCGGCGCACCCCAGTTCCCCTGGCCATCCACCAGCGTGTAGCGGTAGCTGAACGGCTGGGCCATCAGCACCATGGCTTCATAGCAGGCCGAGTCGCCGTGGGGGTGGAACTTACCGAGCACGTCACCGACGGTACGCGCCGACTTCTTGTGCTTGGAATCAGCGTCCAGGCCCAACTCACTCATGGCGTAGATGATGCGCCGTTGTACGGGCTTCAGGCCGTCGCCGATATGCGGCAAGGCACGGTCCATGATCACGTACATGGAGTAGTTGAGGTAGGCATTTTCGGTGAAGTCAGCCAGCGACCGGCGTTCTACGCCGTCTAAGCTGTCTGCGAGGATGTCACTCATGCGGGCCTCATCATTGTTTGGTAAGGCGCAGCGGAAATGCCGCGGCGCCGGGTCAATTCAAAACAGGGGTGGCTCATGGCTGGGCGCTCCAGCCACCGGCGGGGGCGGCGAAACGATAGACCACCGGGCGTTTTTCGCCATCGGCGCGGGCGCCGAAATTACTATCGATGCCCAACCAGGCACCGTCTGCATCCAGCACCAGGGCTTCGGCCAGGCCATAAGGCTGGGCGTAGCGCCGTTCGGGCGTCAGGGTCTCGTCGGCGAACGACCAGCACAGCTCGACCTTGGCCGTGACCGCATCGCGCCGACAAATCTGGAACGCATTGCGCTCCAGGGTAAACAACTTACCGTTGAACAGCGCCAGGTCGGAAAAGTCCTTGGACACCGCCTTGGCGTTGGGGAACTGCGCCGGCTGCACTTCCTCGCCGGCCTCGCTCAACAGCACGCACGCGCCCGCGCAATCCCACACGCTTTGCTGGCGCTTGATGGAAATCAGCCCGCGCCGCTCACGCTCCGCCGCCAGCCAGATCTGATTGCCCTCGGGGTTCACCGCGAGGCCTTCGAACAACGCATTGAAATGCAGCAACATGCCGCTGGCGCGGGCTTCACGCACCATGCCGGGGGCGATCTTCAACCACTCGGGCGCACCGCTCGCCGGCACTTTCAGCACCGCCGCATGGGCTTCGCTGACCACGTAGCGGTTACCCGCGGCATCGCAACTGATGCCTTCAAAATCCAGGTCGCCGCCGCGAATCAGCGACGCCGCCTTGGTGCGCGAACGCAGCCCCCAGGGCAGGCCGGAGTCAGGCACGGGCGGCACGTCGAGCTTGACCGTTTCGGCCTGCCAGGTCGGCGCGCTGATATCCAGGCGGTAGATCTGGTCGTCGTCGCGGTCGGAAACCGTCCACAACGCGTTGCCACACAAAGCCAGGCCCGACAGGTTACCGCCGCGCATGCCGTCCACCGGATGTTCGGACACCAGCTTGAGCTCAGCCACGGGCGCGGCGACCGCCTGGGTGGCCGCCAACCCGCTCAACATCAGGATCGCCAGGGCGAAACCTGTACGCATCAGCCCAGGACCTCGGCGAGGTTGCCCTTGGACTCCAGCCAGGACTTGCGGTCCGGCGCGCGTTTCTTCGCCAGCAGCATGTCCATCATTTCCGAGGTGGCGGCGAAATCGTCCAGGGTCAACTGCACCAGGCGCCGCGTGTTCGGGTCCATGGTGGTTTCGCGCAGTTGCGGCGGGTTCATCTCACCCAGGCCTTTGAATCGCGTGACCTGCGGCTTGCCGCGTTTCTTCTCGGCGATCAGGCGGTCGAGGATGCCATCGCGCTCGCCTTCGTCGAGGGCGTAGAAAATCTCCTTGCCCAGGTCGATACGGTACAGCGGTGGCATCGCGACGTAGACGTGACCGGCGTCCACCAACGGGCGGAAGTGCTGCACGAACAGCGCGCACAGCAAGGTGGCGATGTGCAGACCGTCGGAGTCGGCGTCGGCGAGGATGCAGATCTTGCCGTAGCGCAACTGGCTCATGTCCGCCGCGCCGGGGTCGACGCCGATGGCCACGGCGATGTTGTGCACTTCCTGGCTGGCCAGGACTTCGCTGCCGTCGACTTCCCAGGTGTTGAGGATCTTGCCGCGCAACGGCAGGATCGCCTGGAATTCCTTGTCCCGCGCTTGCTTGGCGGAACCGCCGGCGGAGTCACCTTCCACCAGGAACAGCTCGGAGCGCATCGGGTCCTGCCCGGCGCAATCGGCCAGCTTGCCCGGCAGTGCCGGGCCCGCCGTGATGCGTTTGCGCTCGACCTTCTTGCTGGCCTTGAGACGACGGCCGGCATTGTTGATCGCCAGTTCCGCCAGGGCCAGGCCCAACTCAGGGTGCTCGTTGAGCCACAGGCTGAACGCATCCTTGACCACACCGGAGACAAACGCCGCCGCCTCGCGGGACGACAAACGCTCTTTGGTCTGGCCGGAGAATTGCGGCTCCTGCATTTTCATCGACAGCACGAACGCGATGCGCTCCCACACGTCTTCCGGCGCCAGCTTCACGCCGCGCGGCAGCAGGCTGCGGTATTCGCAGAACTCGCGCATGGCGTCGAGCAGGCCCTGGCGCAAGCCGTTGACGTGGGTGCCGCCCTGGGCGGTGGGAATCAGGTTGACGTAGCTTTCCTGCACGCTGTCGCCGCCTTCGGGCAGCCACAGCAGCGCCCAGTCGACGGCTTCTTTGTTCCCGGCCAGGCTGCCGCAGAACGGCTCGTTGGGCAGGCGTTCGAAATCGCTGACGGCGTCTTCCAGGTAGGAGCGCAGGCCGTCTTCGTAGTGCCACTCGACCTTTTCGCCGCTGCCTTTGTCTTCAAAGGTGACCAGCAGGCCCGGGCACAACACGGCCTTGGCCTTGAGCACATGCTTGAGGCGGCTGACGGAGAATTTCGGCGAATCGAAGTATTTCGGGTCCGGGGCGAAGTACACGCTGGTGCCGGTGTTGCGCTTGCCAACGGTGCCGATCACCTGCAGGTCGGTGGCTTTGTAGCCATCGGCGAAGGTCATCTCGTATTCGTTGCCGTCGCGCTTGACCCGCACCCGCACCAACGTCGACAGGGCGTTGACCACGGAAATACCGACACCGTGCAAGCCGCCGGAGAACTGGTAGTTCTTGTTGGAGAACTTGCCGCCGGCGTGCAGCTTGGTGAGGATCAACTCGACGCCCGACACCCCCTCTTCCGGGTGAATGTCCACCGGCATGCCGCGACCGTCGTCGGACACTTCCAGGGAGTGGTCAGCGTGGAGAATGACATGCACCGACTTGGCGTGCCCGGCCAAGGCTTCGTCGACGCTGTTGTCGATGACTTCCTGGGCAAGGTGGTTCGGCCGACTGGTGTCGGTGTACATGCCGGGGCGTTTGCGCACCGGGTCGAGGCCCGAGAGGACTTCGATGGCGTCGGCGTTATAAGAGCTAGCGCTGGGAGTGGCCATGGGGTCTCGTCGTGAGTCGTTCGATTAAAAAGTGACCTGCGGTTTCCAAGGCAATTACAGTGCCGAGAAATCGAAGGATTGATACTGATCCGCGCCAATGCCGGCAAAGCTCAACAACGCCGGCAACTGCCGGGCAAACCCCTGGTAACCGTGGTCGCCACCGGCCTGGATGCGCAAGGCACAGGCCCGGTAATACTGCTGGGCGAGGCGATAATCCAGGGTTTCGTCCCCGGTCTGCAACCACACCTGATAACGCGCGGCATCCTGGGGCGCCGGGACTTCCAGCTCGGCCAGCGCCGTGACGTGATCGTGGGTCAGTTCCCAGGTTTCATCGGTATAGAGATTCTTCTGGGTGCCCAGGTAACCGTCGAACATCCGATGGGGGCTGACCGCCGGGTTGACCAGCAGCGCCTTGAGGCCATGGCGCTCGGCAAGACAGGTTGCATAGTAGCCGCCGAGCGAGCTGCCGACCAGCAGCGGCCGCCCCAGTTCTGCGATGGCCGCCTCCAATTGAGGAATCGCCTGGCGAGGGTGATGATGCAGGGCCGGCACGCGCAGTTGTTCGGCCAAGCCGAGGGTGTCCATCACGCGGATCAACTGGCTGGCCTTGTTCGACGCAGGCGCGCTGTTGAAACCGTGGATATACAGGATCGAAGCGGACATGCCGGGCTCTCCGTGCTTGCGCCAAAAAAGGCGCAGTTTACAGGGATCGGAGTGGTGAGTCCCCTGTCTTCCCCTCCCACCTTCAGTAGCCGTTGCTGGCGTAATCCACGGTAAAGGCAAAGCCTTTGACCCGCTCCACCCCGGTCTCCAACCGCCCGTCGGCATGCAGACGCAGCCAGCGATAGCCCGGCGCCTCGGTGCTGACGTTGAAGTCCTCGCTGCCCGGCGTGAACTGGATGCAGGTGGACGGCGACGCCAGCAGGCGCACGCCGTTGCGCTCGCGGTCGATCTCCTGGTGTACATGCCCCCAGAGCAAGGCCCGGACCTGAGGGAAACGGTCCAGCACGGCAAACAGTGCCTCGGGGTTGCGCAGGCCGATGGGTTCCATCCACGCACAGCCGACGGGCACCGGATGATGGTGGAAACACACCAGATGATGGCGGTGCGGCGCTTCGCTCAAGGCTTGGGCCAGCAGTTGCAGCTGGCTGTCCTGCAGATAACCCGGCACCGAACCGGGTACGGCGGAGTCGAGCAGGGTAATGCGCCAATTGCCGACGTCGACCACCGGCTCCAGCAGGTCGCTGTGCAGGGCGGCGTGGGCCATGATCTGCGGCTCATCGTGGTTGCCGGGAATCCAGCGCGCCGGCACGCCAAAGGGCGCGGTCATCTCCCGGAAGTGCTGATAGGACGCCAGCGTACCGTCCTGGGACAAGTCCCCCGTGGCCAGCAGCAAGTCGATCCGGGGCTGCTGCTCGCGCACCAGGCCGATCACCCGTTGCAAGCTCTCACGGGTGTTCATGCCCACCAGCGTGGCGTCGGCCTCGGCAAACAGATGGCTGTCGGACAGTTGCACCAGCAATGCCGGTGCATCGGGGGTCACGGTGGGTACGCGGGGCAAGGTGCTCTCCCAAGGCAATCACAGGAATGGACGTATGGCGCGATTATGCTGGGGCAGGACACAAAGAGGAAACCCAGGGAAGCAGATGCAGTTCACATCTACCGCACGACTTCGAACTCGTGGCCCAGGGCCAGGCAGTGACTCAACCATTCACCGAGGAACACATTGAGCTGTGCTTTCTCATCGGGCTGGTGCATGAACACATTGGGGTAAGGATAGATGCTGCGAAAGCGTCGCGCATGTTCGGCGCTGATGACTTCGGCCATTCGCGCATCGTGGTACACCTGCACTTCCAGTTGCGGCACCGGCAGCCATGGCAGGCTGTGCTCCTGGCGCACGCGCAGGGTGGTGGTGTACGGGCAATTGACGATGACTTCCAGGGTCAGCACGCCGAGCATCTGGTCGCCATGGGTCACGGCGATGCGCCGTGCCTCGGGCGTGTGGCGCATGTCCGGCAGCAGGCGCATCAGCCGCGCATAGTTGGCCTCGCAGGCGGCTTGCAGCCCGATCAGGTCAACCCGGTATCGTTCCCGTGCCTTTACTGCCATAACCCCCTCACTTCCGCGCGATTGAGCGCTAGCCATTGCAAGGCAATAATGCTGGGCGCATTGGATATCCGACCATCACGCACCGCTTGCAAGGCATCTTCGAAAGCCCAGGTGCTGACGCGGATATCTTCTGCCTCTTCTTCCAGTCCATGAACGCCACCGGCGCCCGAACTGTCGCAACGGCCCAGGTACAAGTGGACGAATTCGGTACTGCCGCCGGGCGAAGGGAAATATTGGGTGATCGGCCACAGTGCGGAGAATGTCAGTCCAGCTTCCTCCTCGGCTTCGCGGTGTGCAACCTCCTCCGGTTGTTCGTCCTTGTCGATCAGGCCGGCGACCATTTCCACCAGCCACGGGTTGGCGGCGCGGCCCATGGCGCCGACGCGAAACTGCTCGATCAGCACCACTTCATCGCGCTGCGGGTCGTAGGGCAGCACGCACACGGCGTCATGCCGCACGAAGACCTCGCGGTTGATCACTCGGCTCATGCCGCCGTCGAATTTTTCGTGGCGCAGTTGCACGCGATCGAGCTTGTAGAAACCCTGATAGGCATTGTCGCGCTGAACAATCTCGATCGTGCTCGGCGTCGATTTCGCGATGTCCGTCATATCCTTCCTCGTTATGCCCGTGCAATTGGCGCCATCCTAACGCGCTCCTGCCCGTTGGCGCAGCCCCTTTACGGTTGCCGGGATAGACGGCGGGCGTCAAACTCACTCTAATGAGCTTAGTGGCGAACTGACTGCCATGCCGGTAGTCGAAGCTCCACGAATTTCGCTCTTATCGACGGACGAAGACCCTACATGTCACTTTTAAAAATCGCCTCCGTGGCGTGTATCGCCTTGACGCTCGGCGCCTGCCAGAGCCTGTTCCAACCGAACTACAGCACCCCGCTGGAAGCCACCCGCGACGCCAGCGAGCAAAGCAAGCCGGACTGCGCCAACGCCGATTGCCCGCTGGTGAATATCGACACCGTGCATTTTGCCAAGGAGCCCAAGCTCGACGCACTGATCGAACAACGCCTGCTGGAAATGACCCGCACCCGGTCGAGCGACCCGTTGCCGTCGAGCCTGGCGACGTACCGCGAGCAGTTCCTGAGCACCGCCGCGCCACGCAACAGCATGTACTTGCAGGCCAAGGTACGCGAACAGCATGACGGCTTGGTGATCATCGAGCTGTCCAGCTACCTGGACCAGGGCGCCACCCACGGCGAACCGGGCCGCGCCTTCATCAACTATTCGCGCCCGCAGCAAAAAGCCCTGTCGCTGAGCGACATGCTGCTGCCCGGCAAGGAAGAAGCGTTCTGGAAGGCCGCCCAGGTGGCGCACAACAGCTGGCTGATCAGCACCCGCCTGAGCCTGGAGCCGGAGTTCGTCAAGCGCTACCCGTTCCAGAAAACCCCGAACGTGGCGCTGACCTCCGGCAGCGTGACCCTCAAGTACCCCACCACCACGATCGCGCCGTATGCCCTGGGCCACATCGAGTTGCAGATTCCTTACTCGCGCCTGGAAGGCATCATCAAGCCTGAGCTGGTGCCCGCGCGCCGCTGAAGGCGCGCCCGAGGATGAACTGCAACAGCCCTGCCAGCGCCAGTGCCGGCAGGGTCGCGCCGATATCCGGATACAGGTTGGCCAGCAAGTGATAGGTGCCGATGCCGCCCAGCCAGGCCAGCAGCGCCGTCCAGCGTAGCGTGGCAAGCGCGCCCTGGCCGCGGCGGCGCAGGATGAAATGATCGACCAGCACCACGCCAAACAGCGGCGCGAATACCGAACCGATCAACAGCAGAAAGTTCTGGTACTGCGCCAACGGAGCAAAGCAGGCGATCAACGTGCAGAGCACACCGATGGCCAAGGCCAGGTGCTCGACCTTCAGGCGCAACAGAATCCCGCTGGAGACGGCCGCCGAGTGAATATCGGCAAACGCGTTTTCCGACTCATCCAACAGGATCAGCAACAACGGAATCCCCAGCCCCGCGCCGGCCAGCGCCAGCAACAGCGCGTTGACTTCACCGCTCGGCGCAAACGCCAGGGTGTAGGCCACGCCCAGGCTCATCAACCAGAAATTACCGATAAAAAAGCCCAGCGCCGTGCCGCCGAACACGCTTTTCGCACGTTTGCCGAAGCGCGAATAATCGGCGATCAGCGGCAACCACGACAGCGGCATGGCAATGGCGATGTCAAACCCCACCGCGAAGGGCATCGAACCGTCACCGGCCTGGGCCCATAGCGTGGCGAGATCGGCTTTGGCGAACAGGTTCCAGGTCAGCCACAGGCAGGCCGCGAGCAGCAGCCAGATGCCCCATTTACGCAGGATCTGGCGCACGAACGTCAGCGGGCCGCTGACCGCCAGCAAGGTCGCCAGGCCACCGAAAAACAGGGTCCACAGCATCGGGCTGGCCAACAGGCTGGCGTCGCTGAAGGCCCGCGCGCCCAACAGGCTGGCGGCATCGCGCATGACGATGATTTCAAACGCGCCCCAACCGATCAGTTGCAGCAGGTTCAACAATGCCGGCAGGCTCGCGCCTTTGGCGCCGAGGCTGAGCTTGAGCGCGGCCATGGCGGACAGCCCGGTGTCGCTGCCGATCACGCCGACAGCGGCGAGCAGCAGCACGCCGACCAGGGTGCCGAGGAAAATCGCCAGCAACCCACCGGCCAGGCCCAGGCCGGGCGCGAGCAGCGCGCCGGTTTGCAGGACCATCAGGCCGATGCCGAGGGAGAACCACAGGGAGAAGAGGTCGCGGGCGCCGAAGACGCGTTTGTTCGTCGGCACTGCGATGTCAGGGGAATAGGTGCTGGGTTGAATGCTCAAGGATGGAATCTCTGAGGGGCATTTGTTGTTTGAAAGATTGTTATCGGGGGCAAGCCCCCTCCCACACTTGAATGTGTTCACAATTCAAAATGTGGGAGGGGGCTGGCCCCCGATAAGGCCCTTGAAAGCGCCTACAACCTCGGGTCAGACCTTCTTGTAGAGCTGGCTGCCTTCCTGCTTGAACCGCTCCGCCTGCTCGGCCAAGCCCTTGGCCACCTCCACATCCACCGCATCGATGCGCTGGTTGGCCGCGTACTCACGCACTTCCTGGGTGATTTTCATCGAGCAGAACTTCGGTCCGCACATCGAGCAGAAATGCGCGACCTTGGCCGAGTCCTTCGGCAGCGTTTCGTCGTGATACGAACGCGCGGTGTCCGGGTCGAGGCCGAGGTTGAACTGGTCTTCCCAACGGAACTCGAAGCGTGCCTTGCTCAGTGCGTTATCGCGGATCTGCGCGCCCGGATGACCTTTCGCGAGATCGGCTGCATGGGCGGCGATCTTGTAAGTGATGATCCCGGTCTTCACGTCATCCTTGTTCGGCAGGCCCAGGTGTTCCTTGGGTGTGACGTAGCAGAGCATGGCGCAACCGAACCAACCGATCATCGCCGCACCGATGCCGGAGGTGATGTGGTCGTAGCCCGGCGCGATGTCGGTGGTCAGCGGGCCGAGGGTGTAGAACGGCGCCTCGTCGCAGCATTCGAGCTGCTTGTCCATGTTCTCCTTGATCAGCTGCATCGGCACGTGGCCGGGGCCTTCGATCATGGTTTGCACGTCGTGCTTCCAGGCGATCTTGGTCAGCTCGCCGAGGGTTTCCAGCTCGCCGAATTGCGCGGCGTCGTTGGCGTCGGCGATCGAACCCGGGCGCAAACCGTCGCCTAAGGAGAAGCTGACGTCATAGGCCTTCATGATTTCGCAGATTTCGTCGAAATGCGTGTAGGTGAAGTTCTCTTTGTGGTGCGCCAGGCACCACTTGGCCATGATCGAGCCGCCGCGGGAGACGATGCCGGTAACGCGCTTGGCGGTCAGCGGCACGTAGCGCAGCAGCACGCCGGCGTGGATGGTGAAGTAGTCGACGCCCTGCTCGGCCTGTTCGATCAGGGTGTCGCGGAACAGCTCCCAGGTCAGGTCTTCAGCGGCGCCGCCGACTTTCTCCAGGGCCTGGTAGATCGGCACCGTACCGATCGGCACCGGCGAGTTGCGGATGATCCACTCGCGGGTTTCGTGGATGTGTTTGCCGGTGGACAGGTCCATCACCGTGTCCGAGCCCCAGCGAATGCCCCAGGTCAGTTTCGCCACTTCTTCTTCGATGGACGAACCCAGGGCGCTGTTGCCGATGTTGCCGTTGATCTTCACCAGGAAGTTACGGCCGATGATCATCGGTTCCAGTTCGGTGTGGTTGATGTTGGCCGGGATGATCGCGCGGCCGCGGGCGATTTCTTCGCGCACGAATTCCGGGGTGATGATCTTCGGCACGCTGGCGCCGAAGCTGTAGCCGGCGTGTTGCTGGTCGAGCAGGCCGCTGGCGCGGGCTTCTTCGAGCTTCATGTTTTCGCGGATGGCGACGTATTCCATCTCGGCGGTGATGATGCCTTTGCGCGCATAGTGCATCTGCGTGACGTTGGCACCGGCCTTGGCGCGGCGCGGGTTCTTCACATGGGCGAAGCGCAGCGCAGTCAGTTCGGCATCGGTCAGGCGTTGCTGGCCGAAGTGCGAGCTCAGGCCCGACAGGCGTTCGGTGTCGCCACGCGACTCGATCCACGGCGAGCGCACATCGCCCAGGCCCTTGCGCACATCGATGATGACGTTGGGGTCGGTGTAGGGGCCGGAGGTGTCGTAGACCACCACGGGGGCGTTGATCTCACCGCCGAAATCGGTGGGGGTGACGTCGAGGCTGATTTCACGCATCGGCACGCGGATGTCCGGACGAGTGCCTTGCACGTAGATTTTCTGCGAGCGGGTAAACGGTTGCACGGAGCCGGAGTCGACCTTGGCCGATTCACTCAAATGCACGGTATTTTTTGGTGTTGTACTCATCACGGGCTCTCCAACTATCCAGGCGGTGGATTTTTGTCGGAGCGAACCTGTGGCGGATGGACGCACTGGAAGCAGTGCTGTGCTGGGTACTCGAGGGTTGTTCGAAGGTCGAACAACATCCCGGACAAAGCACAAGAGGACTCGCCGGGTGACGAGAAATCTTGTTCCCTACGCAGGCGTTAACCTGATCAGGTTCAACGGGATCCGGTATTTACCGATCTCAGCCTTCCAACAAGGCACCCCGACAAGAACCCGGCCAGTCTAGACAGGGTGAGGGCAAATTGCCAATAACGGAGCATTCAGCGTGATGAATGGCGCAATTGCAGGATTGTTGCGCCGTGTAACCACCACTACACTCGGTGACTGCCCCGACGCTTGACGCCAGGAATGGCCAACCGTAGCCTTGGGCGTTAAATTATCATCGTAATATTAAACCTAGGGATCAATTCATGCTGCGCAAACTCTCACTGGCTCTCGCCGTGTCTTGTGCGACCAACGGAATGGTCTGGGCAGCTGAAGCGCCCTTGTCCGCCCGAACCGACCTGGTCAGCGTCTACCAGGAAGCGGTGGACAACAACGCCGACCTGGCCGCCGCCCGCGCCCAGTACGGTGCGCAGAAAGAAGTGGTGCCCCAGGCCCGCGCCGGCTTGCTGCCCAACCTGTCGGCCGGTGCCGATATCAACAATTCGCGCACCCAGATCGACACCCCGGCCGCCACCGCCAACCGCGACGCGCATTCCTGGCGTGCGACCTTGAGCCAGCCGCTGTTCCGCGCCGACCGCTGGTTCCAGCTGCAAGCCGCCGAAGCCGTCAACGAACAGGCTGCGCTGCAACTTTCAGCCACCGAACAGAACCTGATCCTGCAAAGCGCCGAGAACTACTTCGCCGTGCTGCGCGCCCAGGACAACCTGGCCTCCACCAAGGCCGAAGAAAACGCCTTCAAGCGCCAACTGGACCAGTCCAACGAACGCTTCGACGTGGGCCTGTCGGACAAGACCGATGTGCTGCAATCCCAGGCCAGCTACGACACCGCGCGGGCCAACCGGATCGTCGCGCAACGCCAGGTGGACGACGCGTTCGAAGCACTGATCGCGCTGACCAACCGTCAATACAATTCGATCCAGGGCATTGTGCATACACTGCCGGTGCTGCCGCCGCTGCCGAACGACGCCAAGGCCTGGGTCGAAACCGCCGGCCGCCAGAACCTGAACCTGCTCGCCAGCAACTACGCCGTCACCGCCGCCGAGGAAACCCTCAAGCAGCGCAAGGCCGGGCATGCGCCGACCCTGGACGCCGTGGCGCAGTATGAAAAGGGCGATAACGACGCGCTCGGCTTCAGTAACCCGAATGCCTTCGGCACGCCTTATGGCGGCGATGTCTCGCAACGCACTATTGGCCTGCGCCTGAATATCCCGCTGTACAGCGGTGGCCTGACCAGCTCGCAAGTGCGCGAATCGTACTCGCGCCTGGGCCAGACCGAGCAGCAACGCGAAAGCCTGCGCCGCCAGGTGGTGGAAAACACACGCAACCTGCATCGCGCGGTCAACACCGACGTGGAGCAGGTGCAGGCACGCCGCCAGTCGATCATCTCCAACCAGAGCGCGGTGGAAGCCACGGAAATCGGTTATCAGGTGGGTACGCGCAATATCGTCGACGTGCTCGACGCCCAGCGCCAGCTCTATGCGTCGGTGCGCAACTACAACAACAGCCGCTACGACTACATCCTCGACAACCTGCGCTTGAAGCAGGCAGCCGGCACGTTGAACCCTGGGGACCTGCAAGACCTGACGCGCTATCTCAAGGCCGACTACAACCCGGACCGCGACTTCCTGCCGCCGGACCTGGCCAAGGCCGCCGCCGAGCAGCTCAAGACCCGCCCGGGTTATTGATCGCACCACAGAACCAATGTGGGAAGGGGCTTGCTCCCTCCCACATTTGGATCGGCATTGCGTCAGTGAGTTATCAGGCGATCAAGGCCATCCAACAATCGCTTCAAAGCGCCCTGGTTGGCCTGCATCACCTTAAGCCCCGCCTGCGCCATCCGCTGGGCATCCTGCGGTAGCTCGAACAGCTGCCGCACGGCCTCGGCCAAACCTTCGGCATCATCCACCTCACGCAACGCCCCGGCGTCGCGCAGCATTGCGCTGATTTCGAGGAAGTTGAACCGGTGCGGCCCCATGATCACGGGCTTGCCCAACGCCGCCGGTTCCAGCGGGTTGTGCCCGCCGGTCGCGACCAGGCTGCCACCCACCAACGCGCTGTCGGCCAAGGCATACAAAAACAGCAACTCGCCCATGGTGTCGCCGAGCAACACGGCGGTGTGCGCGGTGACCGGCTCGCCGCTGGAGCGACGCACTGTGGCGAACCCTTGTCGCTGGCACAGCTCAAACATCGGGCCGAAGCGTTCCTGATGGCGCGGCACCAGAATCAGCAGCGCATTGGGATAGCTGGCGAGCAGTTGACGATGGGCCGCCAGCACCACCTCATCTTCGCCCTCGTGGGTACTCGCCGCGATCCACACCGGACGCTCGCCGGCGCCCCACTGTTCGCGCAACGCGGCCGCGCGCGCCAGCAGTTGCGGGTCGATGGTCAGGTCGAACTTGATCGAGCCGGTCACTTGCACCGTGTCCGCACGCGCACCCAGGCTGCGGAAACGCTCGGCCTCAGTCTCGGTCTGCACGGCGATCAGACTCATTTCTGCCAGCATCGGCGCCGTCAGTTTGGCAAAACGTGCGTAGCCCTTGGCCGAACGCGCCGACAAGCGTGCATTGGCCAGCGCCACCGGAATCCCGCGCTGGGCGCAGGCGTGGATGTGGTTGGGCCACAGTTCGGTCTCCATGATCACGGCCAGTTTGGGCTGGACACGGTCGAGAAAACGCTTGGCCGCGCAGGGCAAGTCATAGGGCAAGTAGCAATGCTGGACGCGCGGTTCATCGGCGAACAATGCCTGGATACGCTCGGAGCCGGTGGGTGTCATGCAGGTGACCGTCATCGGCAACTGCGGATAACGCTCCAGCAGGCCACGGATCATCGGCGCGGCGGCGATGCTTTCGCCCACCGACACCGCATGCACCCAGATCCCGCCCGGTTGCATCCGCGGCAAGCCGTAGGAAAAGCGCTCGCCCACGCGCTTGGCGTAGGCCGGCGCCTTGCGCGCACGCAGCCATAGACGTAAAGCCACCAACGGCAGCGCCAGGTAAAACAGACAGCTGTAGAGAGTTCTATTCATGGCGGCGGAGTTTATCGGCTTTTTCAATCGATCGCCTGCAAGCACTCGGCAAAACGTTCGGCGAGAAAGCGCGCGGCAGGGCCCAGGGGTTCATCGCGGCGCCACACCAGCTCGACCACAAGCGCCGGCGGGGTCCATTCGCTGTCGAGTTCGACCATTTGGTTCTGGTACGCGGGGTATTGCACCACATGCCGGGGCAACCAGGCCCAACCCAGGCCACGGATAAGCCATTCGGCCAGCACGTAGAAGCTGTCGGCGCGCCACACCTGCGGGCTGGCGGCCTCGCTGCCGGGGTAGACGCTGGTCTGGGTCGACATCAGCAACTGGCGATACTGCGCCAACCCCTGGCAGTCCACGGTTTGCTGCGCCGCCAGCGGATGGCGGCGCCCGCACACCGTGACCATTTCCACACTGCCGACGACCCGCCGCTCCAGCGCTTCGGGGATTTGATCGTGATAGAACAACATGCCCAGGTCGGCTCTGCGCTCCACCAGTTTGCGTGCGACATCGCCCTGGGCCGCGCTGGAAAGCTGCACCTCAAGGTTGGGAAACTGGCCGGCCAGGGCGTCGAGACTGTCGAGGACCGGCTGGTACAGCATCGCTTCATCCTGGGCCAGGCGCAGGCAGGCTTCTTCGCCGCGCACCAACGACAATGCGCGGCCATTGAGGCGTTCGCACTGGCGCAGCACTTCCCGAGCCTCTTCGAGCAGCACCGTGCCGGCTTCGGTCAAGCGCGGCTGGCGGCCGCTGCTTCGTTCGAACAGGCTGACGCCCAGGTCCGCTTCCAGCAAGGCGATCCCGTTGCTGACCGCCGACTGAGCCTTGCGCTGCTGGCGCGCCACCGCCGAAAAAGAACGCTGCTCGGCGACGCTGACGAACAGGCGCATCTGTTCCAGGTTCCACTGCACATTCATGGCACAACCCATCTTTAATTCGGATAGGTAATGACTTTACCCCATCTGACGAGCCTCTAGAATGCCGACCTTATCCAGCGCGCTACACACCGAGGACCGCACCATGACCCCTGCCTACTACTACCTGGCCATCGCCATCTGCTCGGAAGTCATCGCCACCGTTTCCATGAAAGCCATCAAAGGCTGGAGCACACCGATCCCACTGCTGCTGGTGATCGTCGGCTACGGCGTGGCGTTCTGGATGCTGACCCTGGTGGTGCGTACAGTGCCGGTCGGCGTGGCGTATGCCGTGTGGGCAGGGATGGGCATCGTGATGGTCAGCGTCGCGGCGCTGTTCATCTATGGGCAGAAGCTCGATCTGCCGGCAATGCTGGGGATGGGCTTGATTGTGTTGGGCGTGGTGGTGATTCAACTGTTCTCGAAAACGGCGGGGCACTGACCTCACGCGTCAATATTGATCCCGCGCAAAGATCCATTCGTTGAGTCTGTATACTTGGCACCTTGATTTGAACACTGAGGTTGCCCATGCCATCCGTTATTTCCACCGACGTTCTGATCGTCGGCGCCGGAGTTGCCGGCCTCTGGCTGAATGCGCGCCTGCGCCGCCAGGGGTTTTCCACGGTGGTGGTGGAAAACGCCACCCTGGGAGGCGGGCAAAGCGTGAAGTCCCAAGGCATCATTCACGGCGGTGCGAAATACGCGCTGCACGGTGCGCTCACCGGCGCCTCCGAAGCGATTGCCGATATGCCGCGGCGCTGGCGTGAGGCCCTGGCCGGTCACGGCGAACTGGACCTGACCGGCGTGCGCCTGCTCTCCGAAGCCCATTACCTGTGGTCCCCTGGCACGCTCGCCGGCAACCTCACCAGCTTCTTCGCCAGCAAGGCCGTGCGCGGCCGCGTCGATCAGGTCAAGGGCGACGCCCTGCCGCCAGCCCTGCAGGACCGCCGCTTCAAGGGCAAGGTCTATCGCCTGTCGGAATTGGTGGTCGACGTGCCGAGCCTGATCGGACGCCTGGCGCAGTTGGCCGGCGATGGTTTGCTCGCCGGACAACGCATCGAACCGCTGTGGGAAAACGACGCACTGGTCGGTCTGAAAGTCGACGGCCGCGAGATCCGCGCCCAGCGCATCGTCTTGAGCGCCGGCGGCGGCACTGCCGATCTGCTCGCCGCCCTGGGCCTGAGCGAGCCGGCCATGCAAAAGCGTGCGCTGCACATGATCATCGCCAAAGGCCCAGGCCTGAAACCGCTGTACGCCCACTGCCTGGGCGGCGGCACCAAACCGCGCCTCACCGTGACCACGCACCCGGCCGCCGATGGCAACTGGGTGTGGTACATGGGCGGCGACATCGCCGAGGCCGACGGCGTAGCACGCACGCCACAGGAACAGATCGCCACCGCGCAGCACGAGTTGGCGCTTCTGCTGCCGTGGATCGACATGAGCCACACCGAATGGGCCACCCTGCGCGTCGAACGTGCCGAGCCGCTGCAATCGGGCCTGACTCGCCCCGACAACGCCTTCCTCGCCGAACAGGGCCGCCTGCTCGTGGGCTGGCCGACCAAGCTGGCCCTGGCGCCGGACTTCGCCGACCGGGTGCTCCACGCCCTCGAACGCGATGGCATCCAACCCGGCCCCTCCACCCCGCTGCCCGAGCTGCCCAAACCCGCCATCGGCCAACCGGCCTGGGAGCAACTGTTGCCATGAGCCTGCCCACCCTGCACGACCTGCACCGCCCGCTGGGCAGTACCGGCCTGCTGGTGTCGCCGCTGGGCCTGGGCACCGTCAAGCTCGGTCGCGACCAAGGGGTGAAATACCCCAGCGGCTTCCAGATTCCCGATGACGACGAAGCACGCCTGCTGCTGCGCCAGGCCCGTCAGTTGGGCATCAACCTGATCGATACCGCGCCGGCCTATGGCCGCAGCGAAGAACGCCTGGGGCCGCTGTTGCGGGGCCAGCGCAACGAGTGGGTGATTGTCAGCAAGGTCGGCGAAGAATTCGACAACGGCGTGTCCCGTCACGACTTCAGCGCGGCCCATACCCGGATGTCGATCGAACGCAGCCTGAAACGACTGGAAACCGACTTTATCGACCTGGTGCTGGTGCATTCCGACGGCAACGACCTGCACATTCTCAACGACTGCGAGGTGTACCAGACCCTCGCGGACTTGAAACGAGAGGGCAAAATCCGCGGTTTCGGCTTCTCCGGCAAAACCGTCGAAGGCGGCGTGAAGGCTCTGGAACAGGGCGATTGCGCAATGGTCACCTACAATCTGAACGAACAGGCCGAGAAAGCCGTCATTGATTATGCAGCCGCCCATGGCAAAGGCATCCTGGTGAAAAAAGCCCTCGCCAGCGGCCACGTCTGCCTGGAACCGGGAATGGACCCCATACGTGCCAGTTTCATGTTGTTGTTTGCGCAAACGGGTGTCGCCAGTGCTATTGTCGGGACCATTAATCCGCTGCACCTGGCTCACAACGTGGCGACCGCTGCCCAGGTCATTCGTCAACTCTGATGCCGCCGACGCGGCCGCCCCGACGTAAGAAGGAGCCGACATGTCGCGAACGCTCATAAGAAAAAACCCCAGCAACTTCAAGACTCTGCCACTGCATGTCGAAGCCACCCCCGAAGGCCTGAGCTACCAGAGCGTCGGCATGCCGCTCAACTTTGCCCAGACCCTGCAACGGCGCAAGCCGGTAGAAGTGACAGACCCGGAGCGTTTCGCCCTCGAGCTGGCCAACCTCGGCGTGTCGGTGCGTTTGACCCTGCATTGGCAAAACAAGGATTACTGGGTGCTGGTGCGCCAACGCCGCCAGGACCGTGGCGACGTGGTACTCAAGCTGATTTCCGGCTATGTCCCCGCCCATGAGCTGAACCTGCCGCTGCACACCGCCATCCAGGAAATCGCCGAAGAGTGCCTGCTGGAGACGCCCGAAGGCTGGCTCAGCGGGCGCTTCAACGACACCTGGCTGCCGGCGCCCTACTCTGCCGCGCTGCACTACCGCGAAGCCTTGCCGTTTCGCTTGAGCCCCTTGTCCGGCGCGGCCCGCCCGGTGCGCTGCGCGACCACGCAACTGATCGAGCGCCCACGGGCCTACGTCCACTTGCCTACGGCCTCGCTGCAATTGATTTATGACTTGCGCCTGGAGGTGCCCAAGGAAGCCAAATCCTTGAGCCTGTTCCATGTGGATGAGCGACTCGAAGGCGATCAACTGGTCGCGCGCCTGGACCGCCAGCGCCCGGACCTGTACCTGATGCCCTTGAAGGACGGGCAGCCGCTCGCCGAACTGTATACCGTCAAGAAAGATCAGCTGTACCCGGCGAGCACGCGGGGTTTGTACCTCGCGGAGAGCTTCGCCCAGCAGGACGGCTGGGTGGTGCGCGACGAGCGGATTCGTTGGAAGGATTGGCTCAGGCAGCAAGGCCTGGCCGTCCCGGAGAAAGAGTCGAAGCTCAAGCGCCTGACCGGCAAGGCGCGGCAGATGTTGCGCAAGATCGTGCCAAAGAAGGCCAGACCGTAGGCGCGAGCAGGCCCGCGCCTACGGCCGCGGGCCTTATTCGTGATTGCGGATTTTTTCCACGATCGCGGTCGTCGAGCTGTTCTCAACCAACCCCAGCACTTTGACCTTGCCGCCGTAGGCGCTGACGATGTCGGCGCCGACCACCTGGTCGACGGAATAGTCGCCGCCCTTGACCAGCACATCGGGCTTGACCTGGGCCAGCAGGTTTTCCGGGGTGGCTTCGGGGAAGCTGATCACCCAGTCCACCGCACCCAGGCCGGCCAGGACCGCCATGCGTCGGTCGACACTGTTGATCGGGCGGCCCGGACCTTTCAGGCGGCTGACCGACGCATCGTCATTGACCGCGACGATCAGGCGATCGCCTTGGGCGCGCGCCTGTTCCAGGTAGGTCACATGACCGGCATGCAGGATGTCGAAACAGCCATTGGTGAACACAATGCTTTCGTTGTGGGCGCGCGCGTCGTCAATCGCCAGCAGCAATTGCTCGAGACTCAACACCCCACGCTCGGAGCCTTCGGAACGCTGGATCGCACGGCGCAGTTCGGGCGCGCTGATCGCGGCGGTGCCGAGCTTGCCGACCACGATGCCCGCCGCCAGGTTGGCCAGGGCCACGGCGTGGGGCAATTCCTCGCCGGCCGCGATGGAGGCGGCCAGGGTGGAAATCACGGTGTCGCCGGCGCCGGTGACGTCGAACACTTCACGCGCACGCGCCGGCAGGTGCATCGCCGCATAGCCCGGGCGCAGCAAGGTCATGCCGTGCTCGCCACGGGTCACCAGCAAGGCGCCCAGGTCCAGTTCGGCCATCAGCGTCGCGCCCTTGCTCACCAGTTCGTGCTCATCGGCGCAACCGCCGACGATGGCTTCGAACTCGCTGAGGTTCGGCGTGATCAGGCTGGCGCCGCGATAAATCGAGAAGTCCTTGCCCTTGGGATCGGCCAGCACCGGAATATTGCGGGCCTTGGCGGCCTGGATCAGCATCTGGTGGTTCTTCAGCGCGCCTTTGCCGTAGTCGGACAACACCAGCACCTTGATGCCTTCGAGCAACTCATCGACCTGCGCGCTGAGGGCCAGGGCATCGGTGGCGAAGGGTTCTTCGAAATCGATGCGCAGCAATTGCTGGTGACGGCTCATGACCCGCAGCTTGACGATGGTCGGCTGATGGGCGATGCGCTGGAACAGCGCGCGCACGCCGGCACCGCGCAGGCTGTTGGCCAGGCTGTCGGCGGCTTCGTCGTCGCCGGTCACACCCACCAGGGAGGCAGGGGCGCCGAGGGCGGCAATATTGAGGGCAACGTTGGCAGCGCCACCTGGACGGTCTTCGATTTGCTCGACCTTGACTACCGGTACCGGCGCCTCAGGGGAAATCCGTGAGGTTCCGCCATGCCAGTAACGGTCGAGCATGACATCGCCGACCACCAAGACAGGGGCTTGATCGAATCGCGGCATGGACAACTTCATGGAGCAACCCACATACAAAATGAACAGGGGCGCGATATTAGCACAGGGTTACAGAAGGCTTGTGGGGGTGTGACAGAAGATGTTGCAGGAACGTTGGTGAGGCGGATTGCCCGCCCCACCAAGGGTATCAGGTGATATCCGCCGACACCGGGGCATCCAGGCCCATGGCATGCAGGCGGGCGTAGTAGCCGTTCTGTGCAAGCAATTGACCGTGGGTGCCGCGCTCGACAATACGCCCGTCGTCCATCACCAGGATCAGGTCGGCCTTCTCGATGGTGGACAGGCGGTGCGCGATCACCAGGGTCGTGCGGCCTTGCATGACCTTGTCCAGCGCCGCCTGAATGTGGCGCTCGGACTCGGTGTCGAGGGCCGAGGTGGCCTCGTCGAGAATCAGCAGCGGCGCATTCTTGAGCAGGGCGCGGGCAATTGCCAGGCGCTGGCGTTGACCGCCGGACAGCAGCACGCCGTTTTCGCCGACCTGGGTGTCGAAGCCTTTAGGCAACTGGTCGATGAAGTCTTTGGCGTTGGCATCCATCGCGGCGGCTTCGACGTCGGCCCGTGGTGCGCCGGCCAGGTCGCCGTAGGCGATGTTGTTGGTCACCGTGTCGCTGAACAGGGTCACGTGCTGGGTCACCTGGGCGATGTGCTTGCGCAGGTTGAGCAGTTTGTAGTCTTCGATCTCGACGCCATCGAGCAGGATTTCACCGCTTGCATGGTGGTAGAAACGCGGGATCAGGCTGGCCAGGGTCGACTTGCCGCTGCCCGAGCGCCCCACCAGGGCGATCATCTGCCCAGGCTCGGCGGTAAAGCTGATGTCCTTGAGTACAGGACGTTCGGTGCCGGGATAGGTGAAGTTGAGGTGACGCACTTCCAGATGGCCGCTGACCTTGTCGCGCTCGATCGTGCCGTTGTCGACTTCAGCCTCTTCGTCCAGCTGTTCGAAAATGCTTTCGGCGCCCGCCACACCCTTCTGGATGGTCGAACTGACTTCCGACAACTGACGGATCGGCTTGGGCAGCAGACCGGCCAAAGTGATGTAGGCCACCATGTCGCCGGCCGATGCGTCGCCGCGCAGGTAAAGCACCAGGAACATCAGCACGGCCATGGCGGTGTAGATCACCAGTTGCAGCGCCGGGGTGTAGATCGCCCCGGTGCGGGTCATGCGCAGTTGCTTGTTGGTGTTGCTCTGGCTGGCCTTGAGGAAGCGTTTTTCCTCGTAGACCTCGCCGCCGAAGCTGCGCACGACGCGGTACCCCTGGATGGTTTCAGACGCCACATGGGTCACGTCGCCCATGGCCACCTGGATCTTCTTGCTCTGTTTGCGGAATTTCTTGCTGGCCGTGCTGACCATCACCGCAATCAACGGCAGGATGGCGATCATCACCAGCGTCAGGCGCCAGTTCATGAACAGCAGCGAAGCGAACAGGAAGATCACGGTCATGCCTTCGCGAATCACCACCTTGATCGCATCGGTCGCCGCCCCCGTGACCATGGTCACGTTGAAGGTGATGCGGGAAATCAGGTGCCCGGAGTTGTGATTGTCGAAGTAGCGGTTGGGCAGTGTCAGCAGGTTGTTGAACAGCTGCACCCGCAGGTCGTGGACCAGGCCCAGGGAAACCTTGGCCAGCAGGTAGTTACCGAGGAACGAACCCAGGCCCTGCCAGGCGGCGATCAGGATGATCAGCAGCGGCACGGCCTGCAGCAGCTGCAGGTCGCGCAGGAACGGCACGCTGGGGAACAACACGGCTTGCGGGTTCGAAAGGCCATCGACAAAGTACTTGAGGATGTACCCCAGCATCGGCTGGGTCGACGCGAAAATCAGAAATCCGACAATACTCAGCGCGAACAAACCCGCATAGGGCCTGACGTAACTGAGCAGGCGGAAGTATATTTTCAAGCTCGAAGGGCTTGCGCTCGGACTGGAGTCGGTCATATCACGCGGCGTTTTAAAAAAGGAGGCTGACTTTAGCACAGCTTCTCTGTTGTACTTGCACCCCACATGACCCGCGGGCCGGCGAAATCCAACCGGCGACATTATATAGCCACTACTCTAAGATGGTCGGCTTTCTATTTCTGAAATGGCTTTTTACCGTATGCAGTGCAAGCGTCTTACCTATGGCTCAAATCGCGTCTTCGACTTCCTGGTCCTATGGATTTTGCCCATTGGCTTGTTGCTTCTGCTGAGTTCGCTGTTCTTCGTCACCAATCGCAACGTGCTGCACAGGTTCTACTACGTCCTGTTCAGCGCGCCAACCTTGTTGCTATTGTGCCTGCGCCCCAGGGAATTCATGGAATTGCTGCGTGAGCCGCTGGCCATCGCATTCCTGGTCTTCTCCGCCTGGGCCCTGACCAGCCTGTTCTGGAGCCCGGAGTTTCATCCCGACACCGACCTGTTCAAGCGACCGCTGCACACGTTCATGTTGTTTGGCGGCTGCGGGCTGTTGCTGCATTACCGCAACGACCTGTTCAAGCCCGTGTTCTTCAGTGCGGCAGTGATCGCACTGGTGGCGACCCTGTGTAACCTGGTGGCCTTCGCCAAGGGGTTTGAGCCGGGCCTTGAAATACGCATGATCGGCGGCCGCGGCGCCCTCGACAACCCGCTGCTCAGTTCCCACGTGTTCGGTTTTTTCAGCGTCTACTGGTTGTATGTCTGCATGACCAGCCAGCGCTTTCAGGTGCTGTGGTTCAGCGTACCGGCCCTGGCCATCATGACCGCCGCGGTCCTGGCCACCGGTTCCCGCACACCGTTGGTGGCCCTGACCCTGGCCATCCTGTGGATGAGTTTTGTCAGCCGCAACCGCCGCTCGGCCATGATGATCGCGGGCTTGGTCCTGAGCGCCGCGGCGCTCTTGCTGTTCTACCCTGAACTGATCACCAACCGCGGCAGCTCGTTCCGCTTCGAACTGTGGAGCATGACGCTGCAGCGCATCGCCGAACACCCGTGGATAGGCCACAGCTACGATTCCGAGCTGTACCTGACCCTGGCTCAGGCCAACGGCTTCCAACTGCGCGAACCCCACAGTTTTGCCCTGGGCGTGCTGTATTACGTCGGCATCATCGGCTTTATCCCGTGGGCCTTCATGCTCGGCTGGGGCTTGTATAAAAGCCTCAAAGAACGGGCGCAACCGCTGTTCATCCTCGCCTCCTCCCTGCTGGCCTACGGCATCGGCGCCGGCCTGACCGAGGGCGGCGGCATCCTGTCGCGGCCCAAGGAACACTGGTTCCTGCTGTGGATTCCTTTGGCGATCATCGCCGGCCTGAGCATCGCCCAGCGCCGCCACAGCCTGCTGCGCATGCCGGTGCAAACCCTCAAGGCCGAGGCCTTCGATCAACTGTGCCACAACGCCCATGTGATTGAAGCCGACGGCCTGGGGCCGAAAGTCCTGCGCCTGGAAGACGGCAGTTTCCTCAAGGTCTTCCGCGCACGCCGCTGGTACACCTCGGGCAGCTTCAACCCTTATTCCGAGCGGTTTGCCAACAACGCCGAACAATTGCGCAGCCTGGGCATTCCCACCCCGCAGATCCTCGGCGTGTACAGCCTGCGCGACGCCAGCAGTGCCGTCACCTACTCGCCACTGCCCGGCCTGACCCTGCGCCAGGCCCTGCAAAGCCTGGACAGCAGCCTGCGCGAATCGCTGATCGAGCGCTTCGGTCGATTCATGGCCCAATTGCATGAGCGTGGTGTGTACTTCCGCTCGCTGCACCTGGGCAACGTGCTGCTGATGGATGACGGCGAGTTCGCGCTGATCGATATCGCCGACCTGCGCATCTTCCCGTCGGCCCTGCGCAATGCCTTGCGCCAACGCAACCTGCGCCATATGCAACGTTACCCGCAGGACCGCAACTGGCTGTTCGAAGCGCACTTCGAGCAACTGGCCAAGGGTTACGCCAGCATCGCCAGCCCAAAAGCCACGGCAAAAATCCGCGAGCAGGTCCAGGGCCTGGCTAGCCCGGCCGCCTGATAAAAAAGGCGACTATCACTGCTGATAGTCGCCTTTTTCACTGCCACCGCCGCCTCAGCTTCTGAGGGGCGCCAGGTACAACCGCACCAGCCCGCGCAGGGTCTTGCGCCCCCAGAACTTCAACGGGATCTGCTTGAGGATCTCCCGCGCCAGCGGCCGGTCACGGTCGGCGGTCTTGAGGAACATCGAGTTGAGGAAGTTGTAGCGCACCGCGTCATACGACGGGTGTTCGCTGAACAATCCATAAGTCTTGAGGATGTTCTGAATCATGTAGCGATGGTTCTTGTACGTGTTGGTGGCGTGCTGGCGATAGCGCGCCATGACCATGTTCAACACGTCGATGGTGTAGCCGGCGTGGGTGATCTTCAATTCGATCAGCAAGTCTTCCAGCGGAATCAGCGGATCGAAGCCCCCCACCTGCTCCAGCGCTTCGCGGCGGATCAACAGGGTCGGTGCTGGCGGGAACGGCTTGCGGTCCAGGAACAGGTCATCGAAGTCCAGGCTGCGAAACGGCAGGTCCCGGTGCTGCTTCTTGTCGGGATAGGGCTGGCCATCGCCATCGATCAACTCGATGTTGCCCGCGCAGATGCCGACCTTGGGCTTGCCTTCCATGTAGGCGACCTGGGCCGCAATGCGCTCGGGCAACATGATGTCGTCGGAACCGAACGGCGCGATCAGCGTGCCTTTGGCCCGGGCGATCGCGCCGTTGAGCGTATTGGTCAGCCCCTGGTTCTGCTGGACCTGGAAATCAAAGCCGTGCTCGGCCTGCAAGCGCCGGATGCGCTCGACGCTGTCGTCCTTGGAGCCATCGTCGACCACCAACAGTTCGATGTTCGCGTAGGTCTGCCCCAGCACGCTGAGGATGCTCTGCTCGATGTACGGGCCATGGTTGTAGGACGCGATGATCACCGAGACCAGGGGTTGTGGCTGATTCATGCTCTACCTACTTCACGCAAACCGGTTTCAATCAGGGTCAGGTACTTGTGCTTGAACTCGTCCAGGGTGTGGTTGGCTACCAGGTAACGAAACACCTCCTCGCCCTTGGCACGCAATTGCTCATCGCTCAGTGCCAGGTAGGTATCCAGCGCCGCGGCCAGTTGCTCGACGTTGCCCGGATCGTGAGACAGCCCGCCCGCGCCCTGCACCAGCGGCAGCATCGCCGGGCCGTTGGAGGCGATCACCGGCAAATGCCCGCTCATGCCTTCCAGTAGCGCCAGGCCCAGGCCTTCGAACAGCGACGGCATGGTCCAGATATCGAAACCGCGCACGTACTTCATGCCGTCTTCACGGAAACCCAACAGGTGCGCGCGACCGGTCAGGCCGAGGCGCTCGATGTCGGCACGCAGGTCGGCTTCGGCGCGGCCGGAACCGATGATCCCCACCTGTGCCTGCGGGTATTTGTCCTTGAGCGTGGCGAACGCCTGCAGCAGATGCGTGTGGCCCTTGATCGGCACCAGGCGGCCCAGGGCGCCGATCATCCGCGCGTCCAGCGGCAGGCCCAGGGCCTTGCGCGCTTCATCGCGCGGCAACTGCAAGGCTTCTGCCTGCGGGATGTCGATGGCGTTGGTGACATAGGTGGTGTTTTCACGGGTGAACCCGCAATTGAGTGCCACCAGGTACTCCTGCACCGCCTCCGACACGCCGACGAAGCGCCACGCCGGGCTCACCCAGCGCTGGGTCTGACGCCGGCGGTAGCCACGGGCGTACTCGCCGAAACCATGGGAGATGCCGATGCACAGCGGGATCTTCAACCAGCGGTTGAGGGACAGCATCATGTTCACCGACTTGAAGCGGTTGCAGATGACCACATCGAACTTCTGCTCGCGGCAATACTTGTAGATCTGCCACATGGCGCCAAAGCGGATGCCCTTGAGGGACTTCTCCGGCAGTTCGAAATAGTGGGAGTGCTCGGCCACGCTCAGCGGCTGGCCCGGTAACGGGCGGCCACTGAGATACCCCGATGTCACCTCGAAGCGTTCAACCGGCAACGATTTGACGATCTGCTCACCCAGGTCGGCGAAGTCATTGGTCTTGACGTTGTAGTCCGGCTGTAACTGCAAAACCTTGAAACGAGGCTTCATAACTCTCCATGCAGCGATCTGGCTGCGGGCGCGCAGCCCGGCAAAAAATGGTGCGGCAAACGGATGCGGTCTGCCGTAAATAAGATCTCAGTCCTGTTTCAGGACCCACAGCAATTCATGCCGACGCACAGCCTTGCGGAAGAATTCGTTCTCTCCGTATGGCGATGGGCTACGCCCGGCCAGCACCTGTTGCAACCAGCGACGCACACGGCGCTTGAACGGCGCGCGCGGTTGCAGGTCGTGCATCATGCCCAGGGCCATGGCCTTGTCCTGCTGCTGGCTCAAGGCGAGCGTGAAACTGCAGGGGACCAGTTCGTCCGCGGTGTCGAAACGCGGCGGCAGGGCCACGCCGGCGCCCGAGTCGCCCATGGGCCAGCGGTCGTTATCATGCAAGTGATTGGCGTAGCCGAGCAATGTGTCGGGCTGCCACGCCAGGCCCTCCAGGGCTTCCAGTATCGCCGCGTGAGCGCAGATATGGTCGGCGTGCGGGTCGAGCAACGGCGTCGGCAGCACGATCACCTGCGGTCGCGCCTTGAGCAGCAGCGCGCGCAGGTCGGCGATCAGGGTGTGCCAGGTCGGCGCGCCGTCCACGTCGCCGGGCAGCGCAAAGGCATTGAACTGACGAAACAGCCGCGTATCGCTCAATTGCGCCTCGCGGGAGGCTTGAGCCTGGTCCGGCGCGGCCTGCATGGCCGCCAACTGCATGCAGAAGTAGCCCAATTGCACGCACTGTGCTTCGGGAACGCCGGCCCAGCGCGGCACGGCAATGCTGTCCCAGGCCCGCAGGCGCCCTTTGAGTTGCGCCGCTTGCGCCTTGGGCAGGCCCATCTGTTGATAATGCTCGGCTTCGATTTCACCGGCGGTCAACGTGACGATCCAACTTTCGGCCGCCTGGCTGTACAGGCTGAAGGCCGCCAACTCGGCGTCGTCGGCATGGGGCGCAATCACCATCACACGTTGCTGGCGATAATCCGGCTGACGGAAACGCCACAGCGTCGGCTGGCCGTTGATCCGGCAAAAACGCCCGCGCACCCGCAGTTTGCCAGCGGCCAATGCGTCGGCGGCGCCGGTCAGGTTGAGGTAACGGCGCCCGCCGACGCCACGCTCGAACACTTGCCGGTCCGGCGTTTGCAGGCCCAGCAGTTCCACCGCCGGGTCGATGAAACGCCCGAGCCACGAGCTGTGCAGCTCGATGCCGACGATCAGGGTGTCGTCCGCCGCCAGCGGCGCGTCCAGCAACAGCCGCCCCGCGTCCAGGCGCAGGCCTGGCACTTCACTGCCGTGAGGGAATGCGTAGGCATAATCCTCGCTGGGCGAATAGAACAGATGATCGGCAAACCAGGCTTCATGGGCCGCCCACAGCACCACCGCCAGAATCAACGGCAGCCACCAGGCCACGAGCACACCGGCCGCGATCAGCACCAGCAAGCCAATCAGCAGCGCGATGCGCTTGGTGCGCCGATGACGCTTGAGCAGTTGCTGCTTGCGGCTCATAGGCTGAACACCGGCACCGGGTTGCACCAGCGCTCCTTGTATTCACGGTCGGCGCGCCCAAAGGAAAAGCGCAGCGGTTTATCCACGGCCCGCGCCTGTTCCCAGGCGCTTTGCGTATTGAGGAAACTCAACACGCTGCCGGGGCTGAACTCACGGGTCTGAGGGTCGACACCGCCGTTGACGTATTCGATGCTGACCCACTCGGGCGCCTCGACGCGATACACCAGTTGCACGGCAATCGGCGCATCGTTGAGAAACAGTACCGAGCCCACCAGGAATTCCTTGAGCAAGCCCAGCACCTGCGCCAGATGCTCGGCGCCGGTGGCCGGGAAGCCCCAGCGGCGCTGGAACAGGTCGCAGTAGATCGCCGCCAGCTCGCTGCTGGAAAACTCACTCACCGCCCGCACCACGCCGCCGGCTTCTTCGAGCAACCGCAATTCGCGGCGCTGGTTGTAGCGAAACTTCTTCGACAGGTCTTCCGGGGTGCGCGCCATGGCCAACTGCTCGGCCTGGGGCTTGAGGGTGCTGACGCGCCCCTCGTTCAACGCCGACAGGTAGCGCCCACGGTGGCGCACCGGCAACTGCGCGTCGGCGGCGATCGGCAGGATGATTTCGGCATTGCCCAGATCGAACACGCCTTTCTTGCCGCGCCGCTTGAGCACGTCCTTGGACAGGGCCAGGTCGCGCCCCCAAGTGGCAATCGCGCCCTTGAGTTCGCCGTCCTGCTCCCAG
The DNA here is from genome assembly GCF_059423025.1 of Pseudomonas sp. GW704-F2. Taxonomy (NCBI): domain Bacteria; kingdom Pseudomonadati; phylum Pseudomonadota; class Gammaproteobacteria; order Pseudomonadales; family Pseudomonadaceae; genus Pseudomonas; species Pseudomonas sp. GW704-F2. The sequence goes on from NZ_JBWKXO010000005.1 coordinate 74,258, forward strand.
CCCAGGTAGCGCACCGGAATCTGCGCCAGGTCCGCCAACCGCTCGACGATCAGCGGATGCGTCGCCACGCTGCCGCCAAACCGCTGCCAGGCCTGGGCGTAGACCTCGGCCTCGACAGGTACCCAGCCGCGTTCACGCCAACCCTGGAAGCGATTCAGCATTTAAACCACAGCGTCATAAGGGTCCACGCCGTCCTTGACCACCAGGATGTCTTCCATGATCAGGTACTGCAGGTCGGAACCGAAGAACATGTTCAGCGCATCGGTCGGCGAGCAGATCATCGCTTCGCCACGACGGTTGAGCGAAGTGTTCAGGGACACGCCGTTGCCGGTCAGCACTTCGAGCTCTTTCATCATGTCGTAGTAGCGCGGGTTGTATTCGCGCTTGAGCACCTGGGCGCGGGACGTGCCGTCCTCATGGACCACTTCCGGCACGCGGGTTTTCCACTCTTCCGACACTTCAAAGGTGAAGGTCATGAACGGCGCCGGGTGATCGACCTTGATCATCAGCGGGGCCACGGTGTCGAGCATCGACGGGCAGAAAGGCCTCCAGCGCTCGCGGAACTTGATCTGATGGTTGATGCGGTCCGCCACGCCGGTAGCGCTCGGGCAGCCAATGATCGAACGACCGCCCAAGGCACGCGGGCCAAACTCCATGCGCCCCTGGAACCAGGCCACCGGGTTGCCGTCGACCATGATCTTGGCGATGCGTTTAGGCATGCTGTCGATCTTGCGCCAGTCCGGCTTGCTCGGGTGCTTGGCGCAAGCGGCGATAACGTCTTCGTTGCTGTAGGACGGGCCGAGGTAGACGTGTTCCATCTTCTCCACCGGCACACCACGGGCGTTGGACACGTAAGCGGCGGCGCCCACGGCGGTGCCGGCATCGCCGGACGCCGGTTGCACGAACAGCTCTTTCACGTCGTCGCGGGCAATGATCTTCTGGTTCAGCTTGACGTTCAGCGCACAGCCGCCGGCGAAGGCCAGCTTGCCGGTTTCCTTGAGGATGTCGCCCAGGTAGTAGTCGATCATCTGCAGGGACAGCTTCTCGAACAGCGCCTGCATGCTGGCCGCGTAGTGGATGTACGGCTCGTCGGCGATGTCGCCTTCGCGCTTGGGCCCCAGCCACTCGATCAGTTTGGGCGAGAAGTAGAAACCCTTGCCCTTCTCTTTATAACGACGCAGGCCGATGACGTTGGCGTAGTCGGTGTTGATCACCAGCTCGCCGTTTTCAAAGGAGGCCAGGCGCGAGAAATCGTACTTGCTGGCATCGCCATAAGGCGCCATGCCCATGACCTTGAACTCGCCGTCGAGCATCTCGAAACCGAGGAACTCGGTGACCGCGCCGTACAGGCCGCCGAGGGAGTCCGGATCGTAGAATTCCTTGATCTTGTGGATCTTGCCGTTTTCGCCGTAGCCGAAGAACGTGGTGGCGTACTCACCCTTGCCGTCGATCCCCAGGATCGCGGTTTTCTCCTTGAAGCCGGAGCAGTGGTAGGCACTGGAGGCGTGGGCCAAGTGGTGTTCAACCGGCTCGATCTTGATTTTCTTCGGATCGAAGCCCAGCTGTTCCAGGCACCAGACGATCTTGTTGCGGTAGCGCTTGTAGCGCCGGTTGCCCATCAGGATCGCATCGAGAGCGCGGTCCGGGGCGTACCAGTAACGCTTGGCATAGTGCCAGCGCGCTTCGCCGAACAGGCTGATCGGGGCGAACGGGATCGCGACCACATCAACGTCGGAAGGCTTGATGCCGGCTTGTTCCAGGCAGAATTTCGCCGATTCGTAGGGCATGCGGTGCTTTGCATGCTTGTCGCGCACGAAGCGTTCTTCTTCGGCGGCCGCGATCAGCTTGCCGTCGATATACAGGGCTGCGGAAGGATCATGGCTAAGGGCGCCGGACAGGCCAAGAATCGTCAATGCCACAGGGGTCTAGCCTCTTTTAGTCTGCATGCAGGCGCGTTACGCCTGAAAAAAGTGTGCCTCTCGCCTGGGCGAGAAACAGCTAAAGGGCGGGATTATAGCTCAAAAGCAGGAGGAAGCTGTTAGCGGCGAGCGTCGAGGAGGTTCAGCGGAAGATCTCGATGCTGCCGTCCTTGTTCTGACGGTAGATCGTGTAGGGCAGGACCAGGGTGTCCAGCACGCCAGAGCCGATGAACTCGATGGCGATGATCGGGAAAGCATTGTTCTCGTGGTCCGACAGGGCTCGGTCATTCAGGCTTTTTTCAGGGGCGGGCTCAGCATTGAGCGTACAAAACCCGTAGATCACCCCACTGTAGATGCGCGGGATATTTTCGCAGTAGCTGCGCGACTCCTTGAGGTTCTGGCTGGCGACAGCGTCCGGGCGAAAGACGGTGTTGATGGTCCCGCAACCGGAGATTGCCAGGAGAGCAGCAAGCAACACAGAGTACATACGGATCATGAACGACACCGTTCAGCATAGAGGGTCGACCACACTAACATCGCCAGCGAAGATAGCCTACACCGACACACCGATACGTTCTGTGAGAAAGTTCCGAGAAGACAATACAGGCTTAGTTGCTTCGCGCGGCGAACACACCAGGGCAAAGAGCACTGACGGGCAAATCAATACGTTTGGTTAACGTTCAAACCACCCCCTCTTTTAAACAAAACCTGCAACTATCAACATGATGAACGGCATAAAATCCATTACCCAAAAACCGCAATAACAACGAGACGACATGAATGCTGCGCATACCCATGCAGCAGCATTCTTTTCGACCTTACATGCCCACGGGCGCCTTAATAGTGCAGCGACCGCGGAGGCTCCGCACCATCAAAGTCAATTTGATGCCCCGCTCCAACGTTGATGCTTCCTAACCCTGGCTCACCATTACCCGGTTGCCCCCTGCCCGTACCTGGCTGATAGAAACCACCGTTACCGTCGGATTGAATCTCATGATCAATCGGCTGATTTTGCGCATCCAAATACTCAGCATCTTCCCCGGCCGCCTGATCCAGCGGATTGTTTTGCCCCTTCTCATTAAAGTTATTACTTTCGTACCTCTGATAATCAGCAGCCACGTTTGAGTTAGCATTGATAGACGACATAAAAACCTCCTACAAATAATTGAACAACCTCATCGGCTGTAGAACAAATTTATAGAACGATAAAAGAATGCTCAACCCGCAACATGCGCCACACATGTATCCGTTTAAAACAAGAAGTACAATACAACCAAACAAATACCTTGCCCCAATAAATTGCTCTAGGACAAGTCTGATATAAACCAGCACACTTCGCGCTATCCGCCGAATCCGTTTCAACTTCTAACTTACTTAAAGCCCGCAACCCGTATCAAGACAGCCTCGCAACCGGGCATTGTATAAAATGATACATAATTGCCAGATTCGAGCAGTTCGTGCAGGCCAACTGGCTGCTGGGGGACAGGCCCCTGCAAGCCCGCCCCCACACTCGACCGCGTCCTACCTGAAAACCCCGCTCGACCGTCAGCCGGCGCCGCCGACTTCCTTCGGCAAACGCTGATCAATGACCTGATACAGCGCACTGCCTTGCGGCCAATTACGCATGAAGCGTGCGCGGTCCTTGACAAACGCCGCGGCGAAGCTGGCGTCGGAGCGGTGCTGGCGCATCGCATCCAGGTCGATCAAGGCCCAGCGGCCTTCGTGCCAGAACAGGTTATGGCCCTTGAAATCGCCATGGCTGATGCGCTCGCGTATCAGCTCGGCGAACAGGTGGTCCAGCGCCAGCAGTTCGTTTTCAGGCGCGTCGCCCTGCTCCACATACGGTGCGAAACGCTCGATGATGTCCGGCCCCGGCAGGTATTCAGTGACCAGGTAAGCGCGGCTGCGCAGCCAGAAAAAGCGCTTTTCCAGCACGGCAAGCGGCTTGGGTGTGGCAATGCCGAGGAACGCCAGGCGATTGCCTTCGCGCCAGGAATGCCAGGCGCGGCTCGGGCGCCAGAAACGCTTGAGCCAATGGGCTAAGCCCTTGATGTTGTAGCGTTTGATCACCAGCGGCCGGCCGGCCACTTCGACCTTGGCCACGCTGGCCGCACCGCCGGTCTTGTACAAATGCCCCTGGTCGAGCAAGGCATCGGCCTGCTCCAGCACCGGCAGCATCGCGCGCTCCTCCTCGCGACGAATCGCCCGCAAGCCAAACGCGCCGCGCACCACGCTGAACAGCGTGCATTCGCGGCCGACCTTGTCGAGGAAGTCCTTCAGGCGCCAGGCGCTGACCTTGCGCACCTGCTTCTCCAGGGCTTCGAGCGGTAACGCATGCTCGCCGTTGCTCAGCAGGTAATACACCAGCAACTCTTCGGTAAACGGCGCGAGATTTTTCGGCAACTGGGCGAAAAACACCCCGAGGTTTTCCAGCACCCGGTTGCGCGACAGCGGCTGGCCCGCCTGTTCCACGCAGATCCCGGCACCATCGATCAGGTACAGCTTGCCGCCCTGGCGCAGCAGGTTATCCAGGTGCAGGTCTTCCTGCCACAGGCCCTTGGCATGCATGCGGGCGATCGCGTCCAGCGCTTCGGCGAGCACAGCGGTCTGCTCATCGGCCAACGGCGGCAGGCCTTCGACCGCTTGCCAGGCATCGGCCAGGCTTTCGGCGCCGTCGATAAACTCAAACAGCAGCCAACCGCCCTCGCCTTCCTGCAAACCGTCGGCCAGCAGCAGCGGCGTGGTCAGGCCTTGCTCGGCCAGCAGGCGCACGCCGTTGAGCTCACGCTGAAAATGCCGCGCCGCCTTGCTGCCCACCAACAACTTGGCCAACACCGCACGACCGCGCCAGACACCGGCGCCCACATAGCGCTGGCCCGGCAACACGCGCAACAGGCTGAGCAATTGCAATTGACCAGGGCCTGCGGCGTCCGCCAGTTCGATGGTCAGCGGCAGGTTTGGGCTGCGGCCGGCCTGTTTCAGCGCGGATAAACGCATCAACGGTGCTCCTTGTGGCTGCGGCGAGCGGTCAGGCGCTGCTGCCAGGTGGCGACCAGCGGGCTGTCTTCAGGTTGTTCCAGATACGCCGCCAGCAGGTGACGCGTTTGCGCATCCGACCACTGCGGCGCACGGCGCAACAGCGGCTCCAGGTCCTTGACCCGGTCACGCCAGCCAAACAGCAGCGGGCGGGTTTTCTCCAGGTCGATCAACTGCGCGGCATAACCGTCGCCGGTGGCCTGCAGGAAAATATGCTTGGGGTAAAAACACCCGTGGACCTGTCCCACGCCGTGCAGACGGCGCGCCAATTGGCCGCAGGCCAACAGGATCGCACGGTGCTGGGGGTCGCTCAGTTGCGGCCACTGTTCAAGCAATGAGTCCAGGTCATTCCAGCCGTCCAGGGCACGGGTCAACAGCATCGCGCGGTGCTCGCCAGCGACTTTGCGCTCACCGTAGAACGCCGCCTGCAAGGCCGGGATACCCAGCGCGCGATAACGGCTGATGTTACGAAACTCGCGGGAAAAACTCGGTTCGCCAAACGGTCGGTGCAAGCTGCGCGTGAGGTAGTTGCTCTGGCGCTTGAGGTAGTAACCGTGGCCGTCGAGCTCCAGGCGGAACACGCTGCTCCAGCCGCCACGGCTGGTGTTCGGCTCGTCCACCGCGTCCAGTTGCTTGGCCCACAGGGCATCGAAACTGGCCAGACCGTTGCGCTCCAGCAGAGCGCGGTCTTCGGCCGCCAGGAAATCACTCATTCGCGTCCCTCGAAAAACTTCACCACATGGCGAATTCGCTGTTTGTCCGACGCACTCAGGTGCGCGCGCTGGCGGTATTGCAAGTAGAAGCGCAGGCGCTGGGTGGCCGACAGGTGATACTTGGCCACCTTGTCCAGGCAGGCCAGGTCTTTGGTGATGCGGTATTTGAGCCAGAACCCGCGCCAGAAATCGCCGTTGGGGCAATCGATCAGGTACAGGGTGTGCTGGTCGTCGATCAGCAGGTTGCGCCACTTCAAGTCGTTATGGGTGAAGTGATGATCGTGCATGGTACGCGTGTATTCGGCGAGCTGGCGGCTGACCGCATCGACCCATTTGGGGTCTTTGAGGCGCACGTCGTTGCGCTCGGCCAGCACCGACAAGTCTTCGGTCTTGGGCAACTCACGGGTGATCAGCGCGCCGCGGGCGTAGGCCAGGCCATTGCGCTCCAGGCCCCAGGCGACCACGTCGGCGGTGGGAATGCCCCACTTGGCGAAACGCTTGAGGTTCTGCCACTCGGACTTCACCCGCGGCTTGCCCAGGTAGCGGCGCAGGCCCTTGCCGGCACCGACGTAGCGCTTGACGTAATAATTGACCCCGCCGCGCGCCACCCGGATCACTTCCGACAGCGGGTCGCGGGTCAGCCGCTCGCCTTGCAGGGCGAACACCGCTTCAAGGCTTCCAAAATCATCCGCGAGGCCGGCGTATGCGGGTTCCAGGTTCCAACCCGCCATCAGAGCGCATCCCCGTAACGTTGTTTGCGCGCGTAGAGCTTGGCCGCCTTGTGCTCCAGCCACTGCAGCAGTGCGGCCTCTTCGGCGAGAATCTGGCGCAACGGCTGTTGGAAGTAGCCCTTGAGAAAACGCAGCTTGTCGCGCCGGGTCAGGCCGATATCCAGCGCCGAAAAATACAGCGCCGCCAGGTCCTTGTTGCGCCAGCGCAGCGGGATCTTCGAGCGGACCTGCGCGCGGTGCAGATCGATCACCGACAACTTGAAATCATCGGCCACCAGCGGCTTGTCCGTGTGCAGCAGGAAATGGCAGATATAGCAGTCGCGATGGTTGACCCCGGCGCGGTGCATCATGCCGGTCATGCGCGCCACTTCGGCGATCAGCGCATGCTTGATGATTGGCGATGGCGGTTGCTTGAGCCAGTCCATGCTCAGGTCTTCGAGGCTGACGGTGGGCGCCAGCTCTTCGGTGACGATAAACGAATGCTGGTCGGCCGGGTTGCTGCCCTTTTCGCCATAAGCCACGGCGGTCATGGTCGGCACGCCGACTTGCTGCAAGCGCTGGATCGCCCGCCATTCCTGGCCGGCGCCCAATACCGGCAACTTCGCGGTGATCAGGTTCTTGAGGATTTCGGCCCAGCCGATACCACGGTGAATCTTCACGAAATAACCGCGGCCCTCGACCTCTGTACGCAAGGTACGACGGGCATCGAGTTCGCGGTACACCAGGCCGTCCAGCTTCTCGACTTCGGCGAACACATCGCGTCCGGCCCAAAGGGTCTTGAACGGTTCGGCAAGCATCAACTTCATCGGTTCGGCTCCGCCAGGATCAGGTCCGCAGCGTACTGCGGCATGCTATAGAGGTCGGCCGTCTCGGCGAAGGCCAGACCATTGCGACTCATGGTCGCGCGCGCTTGTGGATCGTCGAGCATATCGACCAGGTATTGATTGAGTTGCGCCTGTTCGAACGGCTCGTCCAACACCCGGCCATTGCCGGCCTTGTCGATGTAGAAGGCATAACCGCAGACCTTGCTCACCAGCACCGGCAGGCCGGCGACAACCGCCTCGATCAGCACCATGCCGGCCGCTTCGTTGTAGGCCGGGTGGATCAACAGGTCGGCCCCCAGCAGAAAGCGCGGAATATCGCTGCGCCCCTTGAAGAAATGCACTTGCTCGCCCAGGCCCAGTGCGGCGCTCTGTAATTGGAATACTTTGGGGTCGTCCTGGCCGATTACAAACAGCCGGGTACGTTTCTTCAGCGCCGACGGCAATGCGGCCACAGCCTTGAGGCTGCGGTCGACGCCCTTGGTCTTGAAGCCGGAACCGATCTGCACCAACAGCAAATCGTCCTCGGCCAGGCCGAACTCATCGCGAAACTCTGCACGGATCTGAGCGGCATTCGGCGGCGCGCGCCGGTCACGGGCGATGCCCGGCGGCAGCAAATGAAAGCGCTGCGCCTGGGTGCCGTAGTAACGCGTGAACAATTCCTGCTGATGGGCCGAGAGCACCATGATCTGAGTCTTGGCGCTCTGTTCGAAAACGGCGCGCTCGTACTCGGCAAAGTGTTTGTAGCGGCCGAACCAGCGGTACATCGGGTTGCGCAGGGTTTGCGCCTTGTCTTCAAACACGCCATCGGCGGCGAAGTACAGGTCCAGCCCGGGCATTTTATTGAACCCGACCACGCGGTCCACCGGGCGCTTGGCCAGGTCGGCCTGAATCCAGGCGTAGAGTTTTTCGTTGCGACGATGGTTGAACAGCGCCTTGACCGGCGCCACCAGCACTTCGAAACCGGGCGGTACATCGCCTTCCCAGATCAGGGTGTAGACACGGATCTGATGACCGCGCTGCTGGCACTCCAGGGCGATACGCATGAAGTCGCGCTGCAAGCCACCGAACGGGAAATACTTGTACAGAACAAACGCCAGTTGCATCAGTGCATCTCCTCGGCCAGTAACAACGTGCTCAGCCGGCTCGCCACACGCTCAGGGTTCAGCCGCGTGAAGCACAGGGGCGATTCGCGCTTGATGTCGAACCGACGCAGATCGTCGGCCGTGGGTTGATAGGTACACTGTTTCAGCAGGCAGGGCGCACACGGGAAGTCGCTGGCCAGGTGAATCTGGCTCTTGCCGTAGGCGCCGGTCAGGCCGGGGTTGGTGGGGCCGAACAGCGAAATGGTCGGCACGTCCAGGGCTGCGGCCAGGTGCCCGAGGCCGGTGTCCACCGCAACGCAGGCGCGGGCGCCGGCGAGCACGCGGGCGACCCCGGCCAGGTTCAGTTTGGGCAGCACCTCGGCGTTGTCCAGGCCCTGGGCCAGGCGTTCGGCGCGGGCCTTTTCGGCGGCATTGCCCCATGGCAACTTCACGTCCACGCCCAGGCGGCCCATGCGCTCGGCCAGCTCGCGCCAGTAGGCTTCGGGCCAGTGCTTGGTGTCCCAGGTGGTGCCGTGCAGCAACAACACAAACGGCTTTTTCGGCGGCAGGCCGAGCAGCTTGTCGACGCTCAGGCCGTAGTCGCCCAGCGCCTTGGGCAAGTCATAACCGAGGGCCACGGCGAACAGCTGGCGCAGGCGCTCCACCGCGTGCTGCCCACGGGCCACGGCCAGGCGCCGCGAATAAAAGCGCGCCGCGATCGGTTCACGCGCCGAGTTTTTGTCAAACCCGGCCACCGGGGCGCGCACGTAGCGGGTCAGCCAGGCGCTTTTGAGCAGGCCCTGGGCGTCGATCACTAGGTCGTATTTGGTTGACTGGATACGCTGCTTGAAGCGCCGCCATTCGCCACTTTTGAAGGTTTGCCAGAGGTTCTTGCGCCAGCGGCGAATCGCCACCGGGATCACCTTGTCCACCGCCGGGTGCCAGGTGGGGATCTCGGCAAAGCCTTCTTCCACCACCCAGTCGAATCGAATGCCCGGGATCGCCCGCGCCGCATCGGTCAGTGCCGGCAACGCATGGATCACGTCGCCCAGGGATGAGGTCTTGATTACCAGTACCCGCAACTCAGTGAACCTCGACCACAGAGCCCTGCAACCGCTGCAAGGCTTCGTTGACCGGTTGCGGCAACAACTGGCGCAGGCAGTTGTAGTGGCCGAAACGGCAGGTGCGGTCAAAACACGGGCTGCATTCCAGGCCCAGGCGCACCACTTCGACCTTGTCGGCCAACGGCGGGGTAAACCCTGGGGAGGTCGAGCCGTACACCGCGACCAGCGGGCGGTTCAGCGCCGCCGCGACGTGCATCAGCCCGGAGTCGTTGGACACCACCGCATCCGCGCAGGACAGCAAGTCGATGGCCTCGGCCAGCGAGGTGTCGCCACTGAGGTTCACCGCTTCTTCGCGCAGGCCGGGGATCAGGCGCTGGCGGATGTCTTCACCCACCGCATGGTCGTTCTTCGAGCCGAACAGCCACACCTGCCAGCCTTCGCGGATCTTCGTCTCCGCGACTTTGGCGTAATGCTCCGACGGCCAGCGCTTGGACTCGCCAAACTCGGCACCGGGGCACAGCGCGAGCACCGGACGGTCGAGGGCCAGGTCGAACTTGGCCAGGGCCGCGTCGCGGGTGATCGGGTCGATCTGCAGGCTCGGGCGCGGATACGGCGTCGGCAACTCGGCACCCGGCGCGTAGGCCAGGGCCATGAAGCGTTCGATCATCAGCGGGTAGCGCGCCTTGTCGAGCTTGCGCACGTCGTTGAGCAGACCGTAGCGAAACTCGCCGCGCCAGCCGGTGCGCTTGGGAATGCCGGCGAAAAACGGCACCAGCGCCGACTTCATCGAGTTGGGCAGCAAGATCGCCTGGTCGTACTGCCCGGCCAGGGATTTGCCGATGCGACGGCGGGTCGCCAGTTCGAGGGCGCCATGGCCGAGCGGGAAGCTCAAGGCCTGGCGCACTTGCGGCATGCGCTCAAGGATCGGCCGGCTCCACTCAGGGGCGAGCACGTCGATTTGGCAGTCGGGATGACGTTGTTTGAGGCACTGGAACAGTGTCTGCGCCATCACCATGTCACCGACCCAGCTGGGCCCAACAATCAGAATATTCATGTAGTTTCCACAAACGATGCGGGGAGGCTTACGCCTCCCCGCCTCGATGATTACTGTAGATCGCACTTTGTGTGGCAGCGGGCTCGCTCGCGATAGCATCACCGCGGTCCGCTAGACAGACCGCAGCGCCTGCATCACGAGCAAGCCTGCTCCCACATGAAGCCGGTTTCCACATTAGATTGGCGTCGCTCATTTAATCGAGTGTCAGCTTAACCCCAGCGCCTGCCAGATTCGCATCACCTGGCGCCGTTCGTCGGCGAACTGATCCCCGGCCACCGTACCGGCTTCGTTCTGCAAAGCCTGGCGGTGCGCCGCGGAACGGTAGGCCTTATATACCTCGCGCAGTAAATGGGCATCGGCGGCGGGCATCAGCCCGACCTGCTCCAGACCCTCCAGAATGCGGATATTGTCGGTGTAGCGCAGCAACGATGGATGTTGCGCAGACCATGCCAAAGCGGCGTATTGCACCATAAATTCAATATCGACGATACCTCCGGCGTCCTGCTTGAGGTCGAACGCCACCGTCGGTTCGAAGGCATTCGCGCCGGTACCGGCCGCCGTGGCCCGGGTCCCGAGATTATCGCGCATCTTGGCGCGCATCTCGCTGACCTCCTGGCGCAGCTTCGTCAAGTCGCGTTCACGGCCCAACACCTTGGCCCGCACCTGCTCGAAGGCGCGGCCCACGTCCTGGCTGCCCACCAACACCCGCGCGCGGATCAGCGCCTGATGTTCCCAGGTCCAGGCTTCGTTTTCCTGATAGCGCGCGAAGGCGCCGAGGGAACTCACCAGCAAACCGGATGCGCCCGACGGCCGCAGGCGCATGTCCACTTCATACAATTGCCCCGAGTTGGTCTGCGTGGTCAGCAAGTGAATGATCCGCTGGCCCAGGCGCGTGAAGAACTGCGCGCCGTCGATCGGCTTGGCGCCATCGGTTTCGGCCTGCGGGTCGCCGTCATGGATAAACACCAGGTCCAAGTCCGAACCATGCCCCAATTCGATGCCGCCGACTTTCCCATAACCGACAATGATGAACCCAGGATCGCACACGCTGCCATCCAACCGCTGCGGCGCGCCGTGGCGGGCGACGGTCTGGCGCCAGGCCAGGGCCAGCACTTGTTCGAGGATGGCTTCGGCGAGCCAGGTCAGGTAGTCGCTGACTTTCATCAGCGGCAGGCTGCCGGCGATTTCCGAGGCAGCCACCCGCAAGCGGTGAGCCAGCTTGAAGTGCCGCAGCGCTTCCATTTGCTGCTCAAGGTCGTCTTCGGGGATACGCGTGAGCCGTTCGCGCAGTTCGGCGGCGAGTTCCGGCGCCAACGGCGGCTTGAACAAGCGGCCTTCGTTGAGCAATTCGTCGAGCAACAGTGGGAAGCGGGTGATCTGTTCGGCGATCCACGGGCTGGCGGCGCACAAGGTCAACAGGCGCCGCAGGGCGTCGGGGTTTTCCGTGAGCAACACCAGGTAGGCGGACCGCCGGGCGACGGCTTCCACCAGCGGCAAGACGCGCTCCAGCACCAGGTCCGGGTTGGCGTGCTCGACGGCCTGCGCCAGCAGACGCGGGATAAACGCATCCAGACGCTCGCGACCGAGGCGCTGCATAGCGCGCAATTGCGGGCTGCCGCGCAGGCCGGCCAAGGCTTTGAGCGCTTTGGGCGCGTCAGTGAAGCCACCTTCGGCCAGTTGGCGGCAGGCCGCGTCTTCGTCCTGGGACTCTTCCCACAGTGGCAACCATTCCCCACCGACGACCAATTCGCTTTCTTCGCCGTCTTCTTCATCCGGATCGGCGATCACCTGGCGGAAGTGCCAGTCCACCCGCCCACGCCAGTACATCAGGCGCTCATGGAACGCGGCCCAATCGGCGAAGCCAAGCATAAAGGCAATGCGCGCCTGGTCTTCGGGGCTGTCCGGCAGCATCTGGGTCTGGCGGTCGGCAATCGCCTGGATCGCATGCTCGGTGTAACGCAGGAATTCGTAGCCATCGCGCAACTCGGCGATCACCGCCGGCGGCAGGTAGCCCTGGCCTTCCAGGGTGCCCAGCACCTTGAGCAACGGCCGTTGCTGCAGGCTGAGGTCGCGCCCGCCATGGATCAGTTGGAACGCCTGGGCGATAAATTCTACTTCGCGGATGCCGCCCGAACCGAGCTTGATGTTGTCGGCCATGCCCTTGCGCCGCACTTCCTGCTGGATCAACTGCTTCATGGTGCGCAGCGCTTCGATGGCGGAGAAGTCCAAATAACGGCGGTAGACGAACGGTCGCAGCATGTCGAGCAGTTGCGCACCGGCCACCTGATCGCCGGCTACCACGCGCGCCTTGATCATGGCGTAGCGCTCCCAGTCGCGGCCCTGGTCCTGGTAATACTGTTCCAACGCATTGAAGCTGAGCACCAGCGCGCCCGCCGAACCGTAAGGCCGCAGGCGCATGTCGACACGGAAGACAAAACCGTCGACGGTCATCGGGTCGAGGGCCTTGATCAGTTTTTGCCCCAGGCGAATGAAGAACTCCTGGTTATCCAGGGCGCGCTTCACCCCCACCGTCTCGCCGCCTTCGGGGTAGGCGAAGATCAAGTCGATGTCGGATGACAGGTTCAGCTCCACCGCGCCGAGCTTGCCCATGCCGAGGATCACCATCTGCTGCGGCTCACCGCTGCGGCGCCCGGTCGGCGTGCCGAACTGCGCGCAATGGCGCTGGTACAGCCACTGGTAGGCCTGGTCGATGCTGGCGTCGGCCATGTCGGAGAGGTCGCGACAGGTTTGCACCAGATCCGCCTGGCGGGTCAGGTCGCGCCAGATGATGCGGACTTGCTGGCGGGTACGCTGGCGGCGCAGCACGCGGCCCAACTCATCTTCTGTTTCAGCCTGTTGCACGACACCGGCAATCTGCCCGCACAGCTCGCCCGGCGCAAAGCCACGGTCCAACTCGCCCCAGGCGACCAGTTCGAGCAACATCAACGGGTCACGAACACTCTGTTCAATCACGAAATCACTGGCCGCGCACACCCGCGCGAAATCGGCCCAGCGTTGCGGCGTCCATTCAGAAAGGCCATGATCGTCGTCCAGCGCGGCCACTGCGTCACGGAATGACTGTTCGGCCCGAATGGCGAACGGCAAGAGAACGGCCGGCAGCTCGGCCAGCGTTGGAAGGCTCATGGTCTATCCTTGAACGGCGCGTAAAGGGCTTGTTGCGGTGAACGCAGGAGGCAGGCGCGATGAATGACTGTCGAACAAAAGTTAGAAATAGCTGAAAATTCATAAATTTTGGCAGGTAACATTAAATTTCTACCTTTTCTTCTTCGCAAAAGATCAACAATAACGATTATGCTCACCTAACGGACCGAGCAATCCGCTCAGTCTTGTGTAGTTTTACTACTCGTATATACATTCGAAAGGCTGAAATGGCCGACGATTTGTAGTAAAACTACAGGACGCCGGAGCAACCTCCGGCCACCCAAGAATTTATGTCGTCTGCCCACAAGGCCAGTCGCAAACTTCAGGCAACCGATTCTGGTAGCCTTTCCGCCCTGGAGCAAGCCATGCAAGACCTCGATCCCGTCGAAACCCAGGAATGGCTGGACGCCCTGGAATCGGTTCTCGACAAAGAAGGCGAAGACCGTGCTCACTATCTGATGACCCGTATGGGCGAACTCGCGACCCGCAGCGGCTCGCAACTGCCCTACGCCATCACCACGCCATATCGCAATACCATCCCTGTTACCCACGAAGCACGCATGCCTGGCGACCTGTTCATGGAACGCCGCATTCGCTCGCTGGTACGTTGGAACGCCATGGCGATGGTAATGCGTACGAACTTGAAAGATTCTGACCTGGGCGGTCACATCTCCAGCTTCGCTTCCAGCGCAACGCTCTATGACATCGGCTTCAACTACTTCTTCCAGGCCCCGACCGACGAACACGGCGGCGACCTGATCTACTTCCAGGGCCACACCTCGCCAGGCGTCTACGCCCGTGCGTTCATGGAAGGTCGCATCAGCGAAGAACAGATGAACAACTTCCGCCAGGAAGTCGACGGTCAGGGCCTGTCGTCCTACCCGCACCCTTGGCTGATGCCTGATTTCTGGCAGTTCCCGACCGTTTCCATGGGTCTGGGCCCGATCCAGGCGATCTACCAGGCGCGCTTCATGAAGTACATGGAAGCCCGTGGTTTCATCCCCGAAGGCAAGCAGAAAGTCTGGTGCTTCCTGGGCGACGGCGAGTGCGACGAGCCGGAATCCCTGGGTGCCATCTCCCTGGCCGGCCGCGAGAAGCTGGACAACCTGATCTTCGTCATCAACTGCAACCTGCAGCGCCTCGACGGCCCGGTTCGCGGCAACGGCAAGATCATCCAGGAACTCGAAGGCGTGTTCCGCGGTGCTCAGTGGAACGTGACCAAAGTCATCTGGGGTCGTTTCTGGGACCCACTGCTGGCCAAGGACGTCGACGGTATCCTGCAACGTCGCATGGACGAAGTCATCGACGGCGAGTACCAGAACTACAAGGCCAAAGACGGCGCGTTCGTGCGTGAACACTTCTTCAACACGCCTGAACTCAAGGCGATGGTTGCCGACCTGTCCGACGACGAGATCTGGAAACTCAACCGTGGCGGCCACGACCCGTACAAGGTCTACGCGGCGTACCACGAAGCGGTCAACCACAAAGAACAACCGACCGTCATCCTGGCCAAGACCATCAAGGGTTATGGCACCGGTGCCGGCGAAGCGAAGAACACTGCGCACAACACCAAGAAAGTCGACGTCGGCAGCCTGAAGTTGTTCCGCGACCGCTTCGACATCCCGGTCAAGGACGAAGAGCTGGAAAACCTGCCGTTCTTCAAGCCAGAGCCGAACAGCGCCGAAGCCCGCTACCTGAGCGAGCGTCGTGCCGCACTGGGCGGTTTCGTGCCACAACGCCGTGCCAAGAGCGTCAACATCCCAACACCGGCGCTGGATACCCTCAAGGCCATCCTCGACGGCTCGGGCGACCGTGAAATCTCCACCACCATGGCCTTCGTGCGAATCCTCGCGCAGTTGGTCAAGGACAAGGAAGTCGGTTCGCGCATCGTGCCGATCATCCCGGACGAAGCCCGTACCTTCGGTATGGAAGGCATGTTCCGTCAGTTGGGCATCTACTCCTCCGTCGGCCAGCTCTACGAGCCAGTCGATAAAGACCAGGTGATGTTCTACAAGGAAGACAAGAAGGGCCAGATCCTCGAAGAAGGCATCAACGAAGCGGGCGCCATGAGTTCCTTCATCGCGGCCGGTACGTCGTACTCCTGCCACAACCAGCCGATGCTGCCGTTCTACATCTTCTACTCGATGTTCGGCTTCCAGCGTATCGGCGACCTGGCCTGGGCAGCAGGCGACAGCCGTACCCGTGGCTTCCTGATCGGCGGCACCGCCGGCCGCACCACGCTGAACGGCGAAGGCCTGCAACACGAAGACGGTCACAGCCACATCCTGGCGGCCACCATTCCGAACTGCCGCACCTTTGATCCAACCTACGGCTATGAGCTGGCGGTGATCATCCAGGACGGCATGAAGAAGATGACCCAGGAGCAGCAGGACGTTTTCTACTACATCACCGTGATGAACGAGTCCTACCAGCAACCTGCCATGCCGGCCGGTGTCGAGGAAGGCATCATCAAGGGCATGTACCTGCTCGAAGAAGACACCAAGGAAGCAGCGCATCACGTGCAACTGATGGGCTCCGGCACCATCCTGCGCGAAGTGCGTGAAGCGGCGAAGATCCTGCGTGACGAATTCAACGTCGGCGCCGACGTGTGGAGCGTGACCAGCTTCAACGAACTGCGTCGCGACGGCCTGGCCGTAGAACGCAACAACCGCCTGCACCCAGGTCAGAAGCCTGAAGTGAGCTACGTCGAAGAATGCCTGACTGGCCGTAAAGGTCCGGTGATCGCATCCACCGACTACATGAAACTGTTTGCTGAACAAATTCGCCAGTGGGTCCCGTCCAAGGAATTCAAAGTCCTGGGCACCGACGGTTTCGGCCGCAGTGACAGCCGCAAGAAGCTGCGTCACTTCTTCGAAGTCGACCGTCACTTCGTGGTGTTGGCAGCCCTGGAAGCCTTGGCTGACCGCGGTGAGATCGAACCCAAGGTGGTGGCTGACGCCATCGTCAAGTTCGGGATCAACCCGGAAAAACGCAACCCACTGGACTGCTGAGGAGACTTTTTGTGAGCGAACTCATTCGCGTACCTGACATCGGCAGCGGTGAAGGTGAAGTAATCGAGCTGTTTGTGAAGGTCGGCGACACCGTCGAAGCCGACCAGAGCATCCTGACCCTGGAATCGGACAAGGCGAGCATGGAAATCCCTGCTCCCAAGGCCGGCGTGGTCAAGAGCCTGAAAGTGAAGCTGGGCGATCGCCTGAAAGAAGGCGACGAACTGCTGGAGCTGGAAATCGAGGGCGCCGCCGCTGCGGCCCCTGCTCCAGCTGCCGCGGCAGCACCGGCGCCAGCGCCGGCTGAAAAACCTGCTGCTGCCGAGGCCCCTGCGGCCCCGGCTGCCGCACCGGCCGCAGCCACCATCCAGGACATTCATGTCCCGGACATCGGCTCGTCGGGCAAGGCCAAGATCATCGAACTGCTGGTCAAGGTCGGCGACACCGTCGAAGCCGACCAGTCGCTGATCACCCTGGAGTCCGACAAGGCCTCCATGGAAATCCCTTCGCCGGCTGCCGGCGTGGTGGAAAGCATCGCGGTCAAGCTGGAAGACGAAGTCGGCACTGGCGACTTCATCCTCAAGCTGAAAGTCCAAGGCGCTGCGTCGGCTGCTGCCCCGGCACCGGCCGCTGCGCCGGCTGCCAAGGCTGAAGCCGCACCGGCCGCCGCGGCTCCAGCTCCAGCCCCTGCCGCAAACGCCGAGTCCGCACCGGCCCCGGCGGCGGCACCGGCACGAAGCGGTGCCAAGGTTCACGCCGGCCCTGCCGTGCGCCAACTGGCCCGCGAGTTCGGCGTCGAGCTGAACGCCGTCACGGCCACCGGCCCGCACGGTCGAGTGCTCAAGGAAGACGTGCAGGTTTACGTCAAATCCATGATGCAGAAAGCCAAGGAAGCCCCGGCTGCCGGCAATGCTACCGGTGGTGCGGGCATTCCGCCGATCCCGGTCGTGGACTTCAGCCGCTTCGGCGAAACCGAAGAAGTGCAGATGACCCGCCTGATGCAAATCGGCGCGTCGAGCCTGCACCGCAGCTGGCTGAACATCCCGCACGTGACCCAGTTCGACCAGGCCGACATCACCGACCTGGAAGCTTTCCGCGTTGCGCAGAAAGCCGTGGCCGAGAAGGCCGGCGTGAAACTGACCGTGCTGCCACTGTTGCTCAAGGCCTGCGCGCACCTGCTCAAGGAGCTGCCGGACTTCAACAGTTCGCTGGCTCCAAGCGGCAAGGCGATCATTCGCAAGAAGTACGTTCACATCGGCTTTGCCGTCGACACCCCGGATGGCCTGCTGGTACCGGTCATCAAGAACGTCGACCAGAAGAGCCTGCTGCAACTGGCTGCCGAAGCCGCTGCGCTGGCTGCCAAGGCCCGCGACAAGAAGCTCACCGCGGACGACATGCAGGGCGCATGCTTCACCATCTCCAGCCTCGGCCACATTGGCGGCACTGGCTTCACGCCAATCGTCAATGCGCCGGAAGTGGCGATCCTGGGCGTTTCCAAGGCGACCATCCAGCCGGTCTGGGACGGTAAAGCCTTCCAGCCGAAGCTGATGCTGCCACTGTCGCTGTCCTACGATCACCGCGTGATCAACGGCGCCGCGGCGGCACGCTTCACCCAGCGCCTGAGCCAACTGCTGAACGACATCCGCACCATCTTGCTGTAAGCCGCGACGGGCCTCCCTTGCACGAGGGAGGCCCGATTGCATCGATTTCCGAGCGCCACGCTCGTACCTCAACCCCGCCACTTGGCGGGGCTTTTTTTGCGCGTTTCTTGGACAGTAAAAACAGGGTTGTACACCACCTATCACCCCGATTGCAGAAATCGACCGCGCAGCCGATATAACCCTTATAGCACTTAGCCTTCATCCTCTCTTGTCAGCCTGGGCTGCATGATGCAACCTTGCTGCAGGCAACAGTAAAGAGGGCGTGAGCCCGGCGCCGAGTGCGTTTTTTCAAGTGAGCTTCCCCATGAAAAGCCAACCCGATGTCGCCCGGACGGCGGCCGAGGTAGTGACGCAATTACCGGTGCCTTCGCGCCTCGGTATGCTGCGTTTCGAGCGGCTGAATGAGGCAAGCTGGGCCCTGCTTTACCTCGACCCCAATTGCGAGCGCCAATTCGGCCTGCCGGCGGTTGAACTGTGCGCTTTGATCGGCTCGCCCTACGCCAGCCTGATGGAGCCGCAGGCGCGCTATCAACTGCACGATGCCATCCAGCAGCAACTGGCCGAAAGCCCTCATTACCTGGTGCGCTACACCCTGCACACCAACGACGGCCCTCTAAGCTTGCTGGAACTGGGCGAAGCCTACAAACAACACAATCGCCACCTGCTGCGGGGCTACCTGATGGTGGTCGACGGCCTGTTCAGCGAGATCCCGTCGACGGCGCCGACAGCAGACCTGGAAAACCAGAACAGCCGCCTGCAGATCGCCCTGGAACTCAACCAGCGCGCGCAACAGGAACAGTTGCTGCACCTGGAACGGGTACGCGCGCAGCAAGAGCTGATCCTGCTGCTCGCACGCCAGCGCTACACCACGAATAATTCGCTGCAGGAAGCCGCCGAGCTGATCACCCGCAGCGCCTGCGATATCTACCAGATCGATTGCGCCAGCATCTGGAACCTCGAAGGCCAGCGCCTGGTACCGATCTCGGCGTACCAGCGCGCCGATCAGCGCCACCACTTGCCCGAACCGATTGATGCCAGTGGCTTTCCAGACTACCTCGAAGCCCTGCAGACCAGCCGGGCGATCGATGCTACCAACGTCATGCGCGACCCACGCACCCGCGAAATGGCCGAATCGCTGCAGGCCAACGACGTGCATGCGATGCTCGACGCGAGTATCCGTGTCGATGGCCAGGTCGTTGGCGTGTTGTGCCTGGAACAAAACGGCTGCACGCGCGCCTGGCAGTCCGACGAGATCGCCTTTGCCGGCGAGCTGGCGGATCAGTTCGCGCAAGTGATCAACAATCACAACCGTCGTACCGCCACCAGCGCCCTGCACCTGTTTCAGCGCGCGGTGGAACAAAGCGCCAACGCCTTCCTGCTGGTCAATTGCGATGGCGTGGTGGAGTACGTCAACCCCAGTTTTACCGCGATCACCCAGTACAGTACCGAAGAGGTCCACGGCCATCGCCTGGCGCAATTGCCCGCGCTGGAAAACCTCAGCGAATTGCTGTTCGACGCACCGTCGAGCCTGGCCAAGAGCAACAGCTGGCAGGGCGAGTTCAAGAGCCGACGCAAGAACCTGGAACCCTATTGGGGCCAGCTGTCGATCTCCAAGGTCTATGGCGACAATCGCGAGCTGACCCACTATATCGGCATCTACGAAGACATCACCCAGACCAAGCTGGCCCAGCAGCGCATCGAGCGCCTGGCCTATACCGACAACCTGACCAACCTGGGCAACCGTCCGGCGTTTATCCGCAACCTCGACGAACGCTTTGCCCGCGACAGCGACAGCCCGATCTGCCTGTTGCTGGTGGACATCGACAACTTCAAGCGGATCAACGACAGCCTCGGCCACCAGACCGGCGACAAGCTGCTGATCAGCCTGGCCCGGCGCCTGCGCAACAGCCTCAGCGCCGGCGGCAGCCTGGCGCGCTTTGCCAGTAACGAATTTGCGGTATTGCTCGACGACACCGACCTGGAGAGCGGCCAGCTCGTTGCCAGCCAACTGCTGGCGACCCTCGACAAGCCGATGTTCGTCGACAACCAATTGATCAGCGTCACCGGCTCCGTGGGCCTGGCCTGCGCGCCGCTGCATGGCCGCGACCCGCAAACCCTGATGCGCAACGCCGGCTTGGCCCTGCACAAGGCCAAAGCCAACGGCAAACACCAGGTACAAGTGTTTACCGAAGCGTTGAACGCCGAGGCCAGCTACAAACTGTTCGTGGAAAACAACCTGCGCCGCGCCCTGACCCAGAACGAGCTGGACGTGTTCTACCAGCCCAAGCTGTGCCTGCGCAGTGGCCGCTTGCTGGGCATGGAGGCGCTGCTGCGCTGGAACCACCCGGAAAAGGGCATGATCCGCCCCGACCAGTTCATCAGCGTGGCCGAAGAAACCGGCCTGATCATCCCCATCGGCAAATGGATCGCCCGCCAGGCCTGCCGCATGAGCAAGCAACTGAGCGCCGCCGGCCTGGGCAACCTGCAGGTGGCGATCAACCTGTCGCCCAAACAGTTCTCCGACCCGGACCTGGTAGCCTCGATTGCCTCGATCCTCAAGGAAGAAGAACTGCCGGCCAACCTGCTCGAACTTGAGTTGACCGAAGGCCTGCTGCTGGAGGCCACCGAGGACACCCGTCTGCAACTGGACCAGTTGAAAAGCCTGGGCCTGACCCTGGCCATGGACGACTTCGGCACCGGTTACTCGTCGCTGAGCTACTTGAAAAAATTCCCGATCGACATCATCAAGATCGATCGCAGCTTTATCCACGAAATCCCGGACAACCAGGACGACATGGAAATCACCTCCGCCGTGATCGCCATGGCCCACAACCTCAAGCTCAAGGTCGTGGCCGAAGGCATCGAGACCGCCGAGCAGTTGGCGTTCCTGCGTCGGCACCGTTGCGACGTCGGCCAGGGCTATCTGTTCGACCGGCCCATCCCCGGTTCAGAGCTGCTCGAGAAGCTTAAACGCTACCCTCGCGGGCCAATCGCCTGACAGCGCTGTAACACTCGGGCACACTGGCTGTCTGATTCTTTACTGTTAACTCAACCTGACGAGAGGACTGCTCATGGTCTTGCGCTCGGAAATTCTGGTGAACAAAAACGTGCTTCCTACTGCAGAACAAGCTTTGCCTGGCCGCGAAACCCCGATGACGCTGCCGGAGACGCACTTCGTCAACGGCAACCCGCTGCTCGGCCCGTTCCTCGACGACGTCGGCTTCGCGATCTTCGGCCTGGGCTGCTTCTGGGGCGCAGAACGCAAATTCTGGCAGCGCGATGGCGTGGTCAGCACCGTGGTCGGTTATGCCGGCGGCTACACGCCGAACCCGACCTACGAAGAAGTCTGCTCGGGCCTGACCGGCCATAGCGAAGTGGTGCTGGTGGTGTATGACCAGGCCAAGGTGAAATACGAAGACTTGCTGAAGATGTTCTGGGAACTGCACAACCCGACCCAGGGCATGCGCCAGGGCAACGACATCGGCAGCCAGTACCGTTCAGTGATCTATGCCACCACGCCGGAGCAATTGGCGGCGGCGCAGGCCAGTGCGCAGGCGTATCAGCAAGAGCTGACCAAGGCTGGCCTGGGCCCCATCACCACGGAAATCGACGAAGCCCCGACGGTGTACTTTGCCGAGGCGTATCACCAGCAGTACCTGGCGAAGAATCCGCAGGGCTATTGCGGGATTGGCGGTACGGGCGTGACCTGCCCGATCTAAAAAAATGTGGGAGGGGCGGTGCGACGGTTCGACTTGCCCCCGATAGCAATGTATCAGGTACAGATGTATGGACTGACACACCGTTATCGGGGGCAAGCCCCCTCCCACATTGGTGTTGCGCCAGACTCGGTTACTCAGCAATCAGCCAATCCATCTGCCACCCGCCCTGGGTCTGGCCCAGTTGCTTGGACAGCCACGGCAGCAGCTCACGCAATTCCTCCTCCAAGCCCCACGGCGGGTTGGCAATCGCCAGGCCCGAGCCGGTCAGGGTGTTGGGCGTGTCCAACGGATGCACCAGCAATTCGACGCGCAGCAGCTTCGGCGCACCGGTGCCGGCCAGGTCCTGGTAGAAACGGCGCAACATGCGCTGGTCCTTCACCGGGTACCAGATCGCTGCGACCGTCTGGCGCATGCGGCCGACCGCCTCTTTGAGCGACGCCGCGCAGCGCTGCATTTCGTCGAGCTGTTCAAACGGCGGGTCAATCAGCATCAGCGCACGCTTTTCCGGCACCGGCAGCAACGCGCGTGGCACATGCCAGCCTTCGCCCAGGTGAACCTTGACGCGACGATCGCCCTTCATGTTGTCCTTGAGCAGCACGCCGTCTTCCGGGTGCTTTTCATTGAGCAGCACGCGGTCCTGGGGGCGGGTCAGGCGGCGTGCCAGTTCCGGCGAACCGGGGTAGTAGCGCAACTGGCCATCCTGGTTCATCTCGTGCAGCACGCGCATGTAGTCGGCGGTCAATGGCGGCAGATCGCTCTTGCCCCACAGACGGGCGATGCCTTCCAGGTATTCACCGGTGCGGTTGGCCTGATCGCCCTGCAGGTCGTACAGACCGATCCCGGCATGGGTATCGAGGTAGGCGAACGGCTGCTCCTTGCGCGACATCAAGGCGATGAGGCGGGTCAAGGTCAGGTGTTTGAAGACATCGGCGTGGTTGCCGGCGTGAAAGGCGTGACGATAATTCATGGTTGCTCCTGCGCAGGGGGCGAAGTTTACCTGCTACACGGGCAAAGGTGCAGGGCCGCATGCCGGGCGGTGCTTATGCCGCAAAGACAGGCGTCCTTGTGAAAACAATCTAATCCTTACAGCATGTGCGGGCTTGCCCGCGACACAAGCGACGCGGTATTACCTGCACTCCGCGATGATGCCATCGCAGCCAAGCCAGCTCCCACCCTGCCCGGGGGCGCCCTTAAAAACCAAGGAGGTCAACAATAACCATGAAAGACGCCACCATCGCCCTGCACCACGGCTTCAAGTCCGACCCGACCACCAAAGCCGTCGCGGTGCCGATCTACCAGAACGTCGCCTTCGAATTCGATAACGCCCAGCACGGTGCCGACCTGTTCAACCTGGACGTACCCGGCAATATCTACACGCGGATCATGAACCCGACCAACGATGTGCTGGAGCAACGCATGGCCGCGCTCGAAGGCGGTATCGCCGCGCTGGCCGTGTCCGCCGGCAGCGCAGCGATCCACTATGCGATCCAGACCCTGACCCGCGCCGGTGACAACATCGTCACCACGCCGCAGCTCTATGGCGGCACCTACACCCTGTTCGCCCACCTGCTGCCGAGCTTTGGCGTCGATGTGCGCTTCGCCCGCGACGATTCCGCCGCCGCCATCGCCGAACTGATCGACGACAACACCAAACTGGTCTACTGCGAGAGCATCGGCAACCCGGCGGGCAACATCATCGACCTGCAAGCCCTCGCCGACGTGGCCCACGCCCGTGGCGTACCGCTGATGGTGGACAACACCGTGGCCACGCCGATCCTGTGCAAACCGATCCAGTTCGGTGCCGATATCGTGGTGCATTCGGTGACCAAATACGTCGGCGGCCATGGCAACTCCCTGGGCGGTGTGATTGTCGACAGCGGCACGTTCCCGTGGGCGAAATACGCGGAAAAATTCCCCGGCCTCAACCAGCCCGAACCGGCTTACCACGGCGTGGTCTACACCGAAAAATTCGGCCCCGCCGCCTTCATCGCCCGCGCCCGCACCGTACCGCTGCGCAACACCGGCGCAGCGCTGGCGCCGATGAACGCCTTCCTGCTGCTGCAAGGCCTGGAAACCCTGGCCCTGCGCATGGAACGCCACACCGAGAATGCCTTGAAGGTCGCGCAGTTCCTGCAAGATCACGCCGAAGTCGAATGGGTCAGCTACGCCGGGCTGCCCGATCATCCGCACCACGCACTCGCGCAGAAATACATGCAGGGCAAACCGTCGGCGATCCTGTCGTTTGGTCTGAAGGGCGGTTACGAAGCCGGTGTACGCTTCTACGACGCCCTGCAAATCTTCAAACGCCTGGTGAACATCGGCGACGCCAAATCCCTGGCCTGCCACCCGGCGTCCACCACCCATCGCCAGATGAACGAGCAGGAACAGGCCAAGGCCGGCGTGAAGCCGGAGATGATTCGCCTGTCGGTGGGGATCGAGGCGATTGAAGATTTGATCGAGGATCTGCAACAGGCGCTGGCTGCAACGCACGCCTGAGGCCAGATAAGCGACCCGCGCGCCATGGCTAACATCTGCATGGCGCGTGAAGCAGGCGACCTTGTGCCGCAAGGTCGTCGGCGTAAAGGCAGTGAAAATTCACGCCTCTGTCGGAAACCTGGCTCAACTCAGTAGCCCTTTTCCCAAAAGCAAAAAACCACCGAAAAATCCCCCGCCAAAACCACGACACCGCTCGAACCGCTCTTTAAATTGCGCAGCCATGCTCATTCAAAAAGGACTGTTTCCATGGCAAGCAATGACCGCCCTTCGAACCGATCACCATGGTTGGGGAGTCGCTAATGCCTCAGCCCTATGCCTTCATCAATGACCGCCAACAAACCTCGGTGGAGCTCAAGGCAAGTTTGCGCTTGAACCCATATGCCGAAGCCAAGTTCGAGACCCTCAATACCCACATTCGCAATGTTGTCGTACTGCCAGGGCAGTTAGTGATCATCGGTGACGAAACCACTGCGATCTGCACCCCGCAAGAGTCACACTTGATGCGAGCCGCCTGGGATATTCGGCATAGCGTGATGGCCGAAGGCGGGGATGCTTTTGCACTGCACAACTATGACTTGCTGAAAAAGTTGCTGGGCTACGCTTCGCTGGGGATAGGCACGGCGGGTGATGCCTGGAGTCGACACTTGCAAAACATTGCAAAGACCCTCGAAGAAATTGATGCACTGCACAAACAATTCCTGCGCCGGGGTGGCGGTGCTGCGCGAGATGAGTTCCTCGCTCGACGCCAAACCCTGTTTGCCAAACTGGACGCGCAAATGCGTAGTTTTGCGCGTTATGGCACAGGGCTACGCAATGAAGGTTCGATCAAAAAAATGCTGGGAATCTCGACCAAGAGCTATTTGCACAGCGGAGAGATAAAGAGGTACAGCGAAACGATTTCGCGAGTTTCGAAGACAGCAAAACTGCTGAAAAAGGGCACGCCGCTGGGCATTGCGTTGAGTACGACTGCAACGGCGTTGGAGATCAAGGAGGCGTGTTCTACCGGGAGGGAAGAACAATGCAGAAGAGCAAAATATGTGGAACTTGGGAAACTGACGTTAGGTGTGTCAGGCGGCGTGGTGGGCGGCGCTGCCGGATCACTCCTATGCTTTGCCATATTGGCCCCCACCACTGGTCCGGTATCCTTAGCTTGCATGCTATTCGCCGGAGGAGCCGGAGGTGCGGCCGGTGGGTACTTAGGTGGGGAAAGCGGCGAGAAGGTAGGAGAGCTTTTGTATGAGTATTGATGACTTCTTGAACCTCCCTGCTACTTCCTTGATTGCCATCAGCTCTGCATCCGCAGTCATCACCACCACCATCATCGGGCTCTTCTTGTGTTACCGAAAACTTGAACCCATGGAAGCGCTCTTGAACAAGTGCCGCCTAGTCGCCTTCCACAGCAGCTACTGGGGAAACTCACCGCGCGAAAGGATGATGAGGCTTTGCGCAGTGTATGTGGCCGTCGCACTACCCAGGCTAAATGCAAGACGGGGAGTCATTGACCTCCCGCAGGTACAAGCCTTTCCGCGCAGCACAAAGCTCATGCTTCATGGCACGGCGCTTATTGGCGCAGCCGGATTGATAGGTCTGATCGTCATTTACTTTGACTGACCAGTTGAGGAAAAAAACGGCCCGCTATCCAAAAGATAGCGAGCCGTTTTCTTCAACACATCGGGCGCATAACGCCCGAGGCTTTATTTGTTGAGGTTGTAGTCTTTCTCGGCAGCATCAAAGCGCTCAACCATACCCGCAGTCGGCGCGCCCAGCTTGCTGACGATGTAGATCGCCAGGCTGGCGAAGATGAAGCCTGGGATGATTTCGTACAGACCCAGCAATTCGAAATGCTTCCACACGATCACGGTGATCGCGCCGACCAGAATGCCAGCCAGTGCGCCGTTGCGGGTCATCTGCTTCCAGATCACCGAGATCAGTACCACAGGGCCGAACGCGGCGCCGAAACCGGCCCAGGCGTAGCTCACCAGGCCCAACACGCGGTTATTCGGGTTGGCGGCCATAGCGATGGCGATCAACGCCACCAGCAGCACCATGACACGACCGACCCACACCAGCTCAACCTGGGAAGCGTTCTTGCGCAGGAAGGTCTTGTAGAAGTCCTCGGTCAGGGCGCTGGAGCACACCAGCAATTGGCAGCTCAAGGTGCTCATGACCGCCGCCAGAATCGCCGACAGCAGAACGCCAGCAATCCATGGGTTGAACAGCAGCTTGGCCAGCTCGATAAACACGCGCTCGTGGTTCTCGGTCACGGGGCCGGCCACTTCCGGGTGCGCCGAGAAGTAGGCGATGCCGAAGAAGCCCACGGCCACGGTGCCGCCCAGGCACAGGATCATCCAGGTCATGGAGATGCGACGCGCCTTGGCGATCGACTTCACCGAATCCGCCGCCATGAAGCGCGCGAGGATGTGCGGCTGGCCGAAGTAACCCAGGCCCCAGCCCATCAGCGAGATGATGCCGATGAAGCTGGTGTTTTTCAGCATGTTGAAGTTGTCGGGGTTCTTCGCTTCGATCGCCAGGAACGTGGTATCGATACCGCCGGTGGCCAGCAGCACGATGATCGGCGTCAGGATCAGCGCGAAGATCATCAGGGTGGCTTGTACGGTGTCGGTCCAGCTCACTGCCAGGAAACCACCGACAAAGGTGTAGGCAATCGTCGCCGCCGCGCCGGCCCACAGCGCAGTCTCGTAGGACATGCCGAAGGTGCTTTCGAACAGGCGGGCACCGGCCACGATGCCGGAAGCGCAATAGATGGTGAAGAACACCAGGATCACTACTGCGGAGATGATCCGCAGCAGGCCGCTTTTATCTTCGAAACGGCTGGAAAAGTAATCCGGCAGCGTCAGGGCGTCACCGTTGTGCTCGGTCTGCACGCGCAGGCGACCGGCCACGAACAGCCAGTTGAGGTACGCACCGACGATCAGGCCGACGGCGATCCAGCTTTCCGACAGGCCGGACATGTAGATCGCGCCCGGCAGGCCCATCAACAACCAGCCGCTCATGTCGGAAGCACCGGCTGACAAGGCAGTCACCACGCTACCGAGGCTGCGACCGCCCAGGATGTAATCGGAAAGGTTGTTGGTGGAGCGATAGGCCATGAAGCCGATCAGCACCATTGCTGCGATGTAGATCACGAACGTGATCAGGGTTGGATTACTAACGCTCATAGAAGTGACGCCCTGGCTTTGTTTTTATGTAGCGGCGGTCTGTCAGACGGCCACCCACTGATCCAGTGAGTAAACGTAGCTGCATCGCGCGCATTTATGACTGACGTTTCCCCAGGAAAGCCGTCAGCCGATGAACCACACCATGCGGGTGGTTGCACCTTGGCTGCGAATGCTATTCAACAAAGCAAATAAGGTGCAACCAGTTTCTCGCGAATAAGTTGCACCTTGATGTATTTTACAGAAAACACCGCGTTTTTGCTCCTTTTCGGAGCAAGAACAGCCGAACTCAGAAGCAAATGCACCAACTAGAAGCAGAATCGGTCGAGGCCGGGATTTTTTCCGATTGAACCTCGAAAATTTCATGCATAAAAAGGGTTGCACCCGGTTGCACCTCTTCCAGACCGAAGCTAATCTTGCCGCCAACTGATGCCACTCGGTAGTGGCACCCATGAGGATAAGAAAATGGCTACAACCACCCTTGGGGTCAAACTCGACGACCCGACCCGCGAGCGCCTGAAGGCGGCCGCGACCTCCATTGATCGCACGCCGCACTGGCTGATCAAGCAGGCGATTTTCAATTACCTGGAGAAACTCGAGGGTGGTGCAACCCTGACCGAGCTCAATGGCTTGAGCAGCAAGGAGGCCGATGACGCCGGCGAGGTCCAGGCCGACCACGCCCATCAGTGCTTCCTCGAGTTCGCCGAGAGCATCCTGCCGCAATCCGTACTGCGCGCCTCGATCACCGCCGCTTACCGCCGCCCGGAGCCGGAAGTGGTGCCGATGCTGATCGAACAGGCTCGCCTGCCGGCCCAGATGGCCGAAGCCACGAATAAGCTGGCCGCGTCGATTGCAGAAAAACTGCGCAATCAGAAGAGCGCCGGCGGCCGTGCCGGCATCGTCCAGGGTTTGCTGCAGGAATTCTCCCTGTCATCCCAGGAAGGCGTGGCACTGATGTGCCTGGCCGAAGCGCTGCTGCGCATCCCCGACAAAGGCACCCGCGACGCACTGATCCGCGACAAGATCAGCACCGGCAACTGGCAACCGCACCTGGGCAACAGCCCGTCGCTGTTCGTCAACGCGGCTACCTGGGGCCTGTTGCTGACCGGCAAACTGGTCGCCACCCACAACGAAGCGGGCCTGACCTCATCCCTGAGCCGCATCATCGGCAAGAGCGGCGAGCCGATGATCCGCAAGGGCGTCGACATGGCCATGCGCCTGATGGGCGAGCAGTTCGTCACCGGCGAAACCATCGCCGAAGCCCTGGCCAATGCGAGCAAGTTCGAAGCCAAGGGTTTCCGCTATTCCTACGACATGCTCGGTGAAGCCGCACTCACCGAACACGATGCGCAGAAGTACCTCGCCTCTTACGAACAAGCCATTCATTCCATCGGCAAAGCCTCGAACGGCCGTGGGATTTATGAAGGCCCGGGCATTTCCATCAAGCTGTCGGCCCTGCACCCACGTTACAGCCGTGCCCAGTACGAACGGGTGATGGACGAGCTGTACCCGCGCTTGCTGTCCCTGACCCTGCTGGCCAAGCAATACGACATCGGCCTGAACATCGATGCCGAAGAAGCCGACCGCCTGGAACTGTCCCTGGATCTGCTCGAACGCCTGTGCTTCGAGCCGCAACTGAGCGGCTGGAACGGCATCGGTTTCGTGATCCAGGCCTACCAGAAGCGCTGCCCGTATGTGATCGACTACGTCATCGACCTGGCGCGCCGCAGCCGCCACCGCCTGATGATCCGCCTGGTAAAAGGCGCGTACTGGGACAGCGAAATCAAGCGCGCCCAGGTCGAAGGCCTGGAAGGCTACCCGGTCTATACCCGCAAGGTGTACACCGACGTGTCCTACATCGCCTGCGCACGCAAACTGCTGTCGGTGCCGGAAGTCATCTACCCGCAGTTCGCCACGCATAACGCCCACACCCTGTCGGCTATCTACCATATCGCCGGTCAGAACTATTACCCCGGCCAGTACGAGTTCCAATGCCTGCACGGCATGGGCGAACCGCTCTACGAACAGGTCGTCGGCAAAGTGGCCGAGGGCAAGCTGAACCGTCCGTGCCGCGTGTACGCCCCGGTCGGCACCCACGAAACCCTGCTGGCCTACCTGGTACGTCGCCTGTTGGAAAACGGCGCCAACACCTCGTTCGTCAACCGTATCGCCGACCAGTCCATCTCGATCCAGGAGCTGGTGGCCGATCCAGTAGCCAGCATCGAGCAAATGGCGACGCTGGAAGGCGGCTTCGGCCTGCCGCACCCGCGTATTCCATTGCCACGCGATCTGTACGGCAGCGACCGCGCCAACTCGGCCGGTATCGACCTGGCCAACGAACACCGTTTGGCGTCGCTGTCCTGCGCCCTGCTGGCCACCGCGCACAACCACTGGAAAGCCGCGCCGATGTTGGGTTGCGCCGCCAGTAATGAAGCTGCGACGCCGGTGCTGAACCCGTCCGACCTGCGTGATGTGGTCGGCCACGTACAGGAAGCCACCGTCGATGACGTCGACAACGCGATCCAGTGCGCCATCAACGCCGGCCCGATCTGGCAGGCGACTCCGCCCGCCGAGCGCGCCGCGATCCTTGAACGCGCCGCCGACCTGATGGAAGGCGAGATCCAGCCGCTGATGGGCCTGCTGGCCCGCGAAGCCGGCAAGACCTTCGCCAATGCCATCGCCGAAGTGCGCGAAGCCGTGGACTTCCTGCGTTACTACGCGGTGCAGGCGCGTCACGATTTCACCAACGACGCCCACCGCCCATTGGGCCCGGTGGTCTGCATCAGCCCGTGGAACTTCCCGCTGGCGATTTTCAGTGGGCAAGTCGCCGCCGCACTGGCCGCCGGTAACCCGGTATTGGCCAAACCTGCCGAGCAAACCCCGCTGGTAGCCGCACAAGCGGTACGTATCCTGCTCGAAGCCGGTATTCCGGAAGGCGTGCTGCAACTGCTGCCGGGCCAGGGCGAAACCGTTGGTGCGCGCCTGGTCGGCGATGATCGCGTCAAAGGCGTGATGTTCACCGGTTCCACCGAAGTCGCGCGCCTGCTGCAACGCAATGTCGCCGGACGCCTGGATGCCCAGGGCCGACCGATCCCGCTGATCGCCGAAACCGGTGGCCAGAACGCGATGATCGTCGACTCCTCGGCCCTGACCGAACAAGTGGTCATCGACGTGGTGTCGTCGGCCTTCGACAGCGCCGGCCAGCGTTGCTCGGCCCTGCGTGTGCTGTGCCTGCAGGAAGATTCTGCAGACCGCGTCATCGAAATGCTCAAGGGCGCCATGGCTGAATGCCGTTTGGGCAACCCGGAGCGCCTGTCGGTGGATATCGGCCCGGTGATCGACGCCGAAGCCAAGGCCGGCATCGAGAAACACATCCAGGCCATGCGCGACAAAGGCCGTGCGGTGTACCAAGTGGCGATCGCCGACGGCGAAGAGATCAAGCGCGGCACCTTCGTGATGCCCACCCTGATCGAACTGGAAAGCTTCGACGAGCTGCAACGGGAGATCTTCGGCCCGGTGCTGCACGTGGTGCGCTACAAGCGCAAGGAGATCGACCAGTTGATCGGCCAGATCAACGCTTCCGGCTACGGCCTGACCCTGGGCGTACACACGCGCATCGACGAGACCATCGCCAAGGTGATCGACAACGTTCATGCCGGCAACGTCTACGTCAACCGCAACATTGTCGGGGCGGTGGTCGGCGTGCAGCCGTTTGGCGGCGAAGGTTTGTCGGGCACCGGCCCGAAAGCCGGTGGTCCGCTGTACCTGTACCGCCTGCTGTCGACGCGTCCTACCGATGCGATCGAGCAGTCCTTCGTTCGCGGCGATGCATTGTCCGCACCGGACGTGCGCCTGCGCGACGCCATGAGCCAACCGCTGACCGCTTTGAAAGCCTGGGCCGACAGCCACACGCTCAGCGACCTGAGCGCGCTGTGCAGCCGGTTCGCCACGCAATCGCAAAGCGGTATCACCCGCCTGTTGGCCGGCCCGACCGGCGAGCGCAACAGCTACGCCATCCTGCCCCGCGAGCACGTACTGTGCCTGGCAGAAGTAGAAGGTGACCTGCTGACCCAACTGGCGGCGGTATTGGCCGTCGGCGGTTCGGCGGTATGGCCGGAAACCGAGCTGACCAAAGCCTTGTTCCCACGCCTGCCGAAAGAGATTCAGGCGAAGATCAAGCGCGTGGCCGACTGGACCAAGGACGATGTGCTGTTCGACGCAGTCCTGCACCACGGCGATTCCGATCAACTGCGCGCGGTTTGCCAGCAAGTGGCCCAGCGTGGCGGGGCGATCGTCGGGGTACATGGTTTGTCCCAAGGCGAGACAGCAATTGCCCTGGAGCGTCTGGTGATCG
Source organism: Pseudomonas sp. GW704-F2 (assembly GCF_059423025.1). Taxonomy (NCBI): domain Bacteria; kingdom Pseudomonadati; phylum Pseudomonadota; class Gammaproteobacteria; order Pseudomonadales; family Pseudomonadaceae; genus Pseudomonas; species Pseudomonas sp. GW704-F2. The sequence goes on from NZ_JBWKXO010000005.1 coordinate 106,257, forward strand.
AGCGTGCGCTGAGCGTCAACACCGCAGCGGCGGGCGGTAACGCCAGCCTGATGACCATCGGCTAACTGCCGGAACGCGGTAAACATGTGGGAGGGGGCTTGCCCCCGATGGCGGTGGATCAGTAACAGCTGAACTGACTGACACACTGCAATCGGGGGCAAGCCCCCTCCCACATTTTGGCTGTATTTCAACTCCTCGTCCGCGTTCTGCCCCTCCATCACCCAGATCAATCTTGCTATCCAGCCTCTATTCGCGCACTTAGACTCAGGCTCCTTCCCACGCAGGTAAGCCGCCATGTCCGAGATGCTCCTCAGTTCCCGCAATCTGGCTTTCGAGCTGTACGAAGTCCTCGATGCCGAGGGCCTGACCCAGCGCGAGCGGTTTGCCGAACATAATCGCGAAACCTTCGACGCGGCCATCAGTACCGCCCGCACCATCGCCGAAAAGTACTTCGCACCGCATAACCGCAAAAACGACGAAAACGAACCGCGCTACGAGGACGGCAAGGCCATCCTGATCCCGGAAGTCAAACCGGCCGTGGACGCCTTCCTGGAAGCCGGCTTCCTCAATGCCGCGCGCAGTTTCGAAGCCGGCGGCATGCAGTTGCCGACATTGCTGTCCCAGGCCTGCTTCGCGCACTTCCAGGCGGCCAACGCGGCGTCAACGTCCTACCCGTTCCTGACCATGGGCGCCGCCAACCTGATCGAAAGTTTCGGCACCGAGGAGCAGAAGCAACGCTTCCTGCAGCCGATGATCGAGGGGCGCTTCTTCGGCACCATGGCCCTGACCGAGCCGCATGCCGGCTCGTCGCTGTCGGACATTCGTACCCGCGCAGAGCCTGCGGCGGACGGCAGCTATCGGCTCAAGGGCAACAAGATCTTTATCTCCGGCGGCGACCACCCGCTGTCGGAAAACATCGTGCATATGGTGCTGGCCAAACTGCCGGACGCGCCGGCCGGGGTGAAGGGCATTTCGCTGTTTATCGTGCCCAAATTCCTGGTCAACGACGATGGCAGCCTGGGTGCGCGCAACGATGTGTTGCTGGCCGGGCTGTTTCACAAGATGGGTTGGCGCGGCACCACGTCCACGGCGCTGAATTTCGGCGATAACGGGCATTGTGTCGGCTATCTGGTGGGCAAGCCGCACCAGGGCCTAAGCTGCATGTTCCAGATGATGAACGAAGCGCGCATCGGCGTCGGCATGGGCGCGGTGATGCTCGGTTACGCCGGCTACCTGTATTCCCTGGAATACGCCCGCGAACGCCCGCAAGGCCGCCTGCCGGACAGCAAAGACCCGAGTACCGCGCCGGTGTCGATCATCCAGCACGCCGATATCAAACGCATGTTGCTGACCCAGAAAGCCTACGTCGAAGGCGCCTTTGACCTCGGCCTGTTTGCCGCGCGCCTGTTCGACGACACCACCACCCTGGCAACCGACGTCGAACGCAAGCGCGCTCACGAACTGCTCGACCTGCTGACGCCGATCGTCAAATCCTGGCCCTCGGAGTTCTGCCTCAAGGCCAACGAGCTGGCGATCCAGATCCTCGGCGGCCACGGCTACACCCGCGAATACCCGGTGGAACAGTATTACCGCGACAACCGCCTCAACCCGATCCATGAAGGCACCCACGGTATCCAGTCCCTCGACCTGCTGGGGCGCAAGCTCGCGCAGAACGGCGGCGCGGGCCTGAAGCAACTGATTCGGTTGATCGCCGAAACAGGCGCACGGGCGCAGCAATATCCATCGCTGAAGGCCATGAGAGAACCGCTGGAACAGTTGGTGGCGCGCCTGCAAAGCGTGACGATCGGCCTGCTGACGGATCTCGCCCAAGGCAAGGTCAACAGCAGCCTGGCGAATTCGGCGCTGTACCTGAAGGTATTCGGGCACACGGTGATTGGCTGGCGCTGGCTGGAGCAGGCGATTCGCGCCGAAGAAGGCCTGGCCAAGGGCAATGCGGCGGACACCGCGTTCTATAAAGGCAAGCTCCAGGCGGCCCGCTACTTCCTGACCTGGGAAGTACCGGGCTGCCATCATGAACTGGCAATACTGGAGGCCCGCGACGATACGTGCCTCGGCATGCAGGATGAGTGGTTCTAAGGCTGTCCGATAGCCTTGGAAATCACCTCGACCGTGGCGCTGACTTGCTCTTGGTAACGGTCGAGTTCCTGCTGGTGACGCTGTTGCATTTCGATCTGCTCGGCGCACAGGTTCAGCGCGGCCAGTACCAATAGCTTGTCACCGATCAGGGTCGGGTACTTTTTCTTGGTGGTGGCCAGGGAGGCCTTGAGCAGGGTCACGGCGTGCATCAGGGTTTGATCTTCCCCGGCCGGAGCCTTGATCGAGTAATCCTCTCCGAGAATCGAAACGACCTTTATCCCTTCGTTCATGCGCTGACAGGCCCTGCGCTCACACGCTCAACCAACGCCTGGATACGCGCAGCGGTGGCGCCGTTCTTTTCTTCCTGTTCCATCAGGTTCAATTGCAGGCTGTCATTCTCATCCTTGGCGCGGGCCAATTGCGCCTTGAGGGATTCATTGGTGTCCAACAGGTCTTGATTCTGCTGTACCAGGTCGCTGACCAGTTGTTCCAGTTGGCTGAGGGATGCTTCTAACATTTTGATTTCCTGGGCTTTTTAAAAGGGCGGTGACGATAAAGAAAATTCACCTCGGATGCCAGGGTTATCCCCGGCGCGCAGCCCGATTGTTAAGGGCCGGGCCGCACTTTCGAGCCTTAGTGACTGCGTTTCCCCCATCTGGTTCCTGAATCGGCCCGGCCCCTCGTCCGATGCGATAAAAACACACGCCACTATAGACTTTAGTCGTACTGCCGATAGGTAATACTCACCCTGTCTCATAGCCGCATGGATCGCGCTTCTCCCCAGGACTCCCGCATGTCTCTTCGTAATATGAATATCGCGCCGCGCGCGTTCCTAGGCTTCGCGATGATTGGCGCACTCATGTTGTTTCTCGGTGTGTTCGCCCTGAACCAAATGAGCAAAATCCGCGCGGCGGCAGAAGACATCACGCTGTCCAGCGTCCCGAGTATTCGCGCCCTCGATGAGTTCACCCAGCTGACATTGCGCCTGCGGGTGCTGTCATACCGCTTGCTGACCAACCGCAGGCCGGACGCGCAGCAAAAAACCCTGGAAACCATCGAACAGCGCAACCAGCAGATTCGGACCGCCCAGGGCATCTACGAAAAACTCATCGACAGCAGCGAAGAACGCGCGGCCTACGACGAATACGTGCGCCTGCTAGCCCAGTACCATCAGATCGAAGAGCGCATGAAGAGCATGTCGCGGGCCAATCAGGTCGACGAGCTGCGCGAGTTGCTCAACAGCGAGTTGCTGAGCAACGCCGAGCAGATCAACGCCGTGCTGGCGCGCCTGGCGGACATCAATAACAAGATGGCCCTGGCCACCAATCAGCAGGCCAAAGACCAATACAACCTGGCCTTCGACCTGGTGGTTGGGCTGCTGGTCATCGCCACGACGCTGACCCTGTTGTTCGCCTGGCTGCTGACCCGCAGCATCACCCTGCCGATCGCCCAGGCCCTGGACGCGGCTGAAGAAATCGCCGAAGGCAACCTGACACGCCCGATCAAGGTCGATGGCGACGACGAAGCCGGCCGTCTGCTGGCCGCCATGGCCAAGATGCAGGACAAGCTGCGTGACACCCTGCAACGCATCGCCGGCTCGGCCACTCAGTTGGCTTCTGCCGCCGAAGAGCTCAACGCCGTGACCGACGAAAGCGCCCGTGGCCTGACCCAACAAAACAACGAAATCGAACAGGCCGCCACCGCGGTCAACGAGATGACCAGCGCCGTCGAGGAAGTCGCGCGCAATGCGGTGAGCACCTCCGAGGCCTCGCGCAACGCCACCACCTCCGCCGGTGACGGCCGCGACCTGGTGCAGGAAACCGTCAGCGCCATCGAGCGCATGAGCGGCGACGTGCAAGCCACCGCGACGCTGATCGGCGACCTGGCCAATGAGTCGCGCGACATCGGCAAGGTGCTCGACGTGATTCGCGGCCTCGCCGACCAGACCAACCTGCTGGCCCTGAACGCGGCGATTGAAGCGGCGCGTGCCGGGGAAGCCGGCCGTGGCTTTGCCGTAGTGGCCGACGAAGTGCGTGCGCTGGCGCATCGCACCCAGCAGTCGACCAGCGAGATCGAACGGATGATCGGCAGTATCCAGGCCGGCACCGAGCATGCCGTGGATTCGATGCGCAACAGCACCGAGCGCGCGGAATCGACGCTGAACATCGCCAAAGGCGCGGGGATGTCGCTGGATACGATCAACACGGCGATTGTCGAGATCAATGAACGCAACCTGGTGATCGCCAGCGCGGCGGAGGAACAAGCGCAGGTGGCACGGGAAGTGGACCGCAACCTGGTGAACATTCGTGATCTGTCGGTGCAATCGGCAACCGGCGCCGGCCAGACCAGTGCCGCGAGCAGCGAGTTGTCGCGCCTGGCGGTGGACTTGAACGGGATGGTCGGGCGGTTTCGCCTCTAAGAATGTGGGAGGGGGCTTGCCCCCGATTTCGGTGTATCAGAATCAGATGTGCTGGCTGACACTCAGCTATCGGGGGCAAGCCCCCTCCCACATTTAGATCGGCGCCCGTCGCTAAAACCTTTTTGACAGCGCGGCAATTCAACAGGTTAGAATCGCTGGCACGCAGACTGCATGGTCAGAATGCGTCCGTCTTATTTTGCCCATGGAGTACTGCCTTTGAATGCGACCACCATCAACAGCCTGTTCTTGATCGGCGCGTTGCTGGTGAGTGCGAGCATTCTGGTGAGCTCTCTTTCGTCCCGCCTGGGCATTCCGATCCTGGTGATCATCCTGGCCGTGGGCATGGTCGCCGGCGTCGACGGCGGCGGCATCATCTTCGATAACTACCCGACCGCCTACCTGGTGGGTAACCTCGCCCTGGCCGTGATCCTGCTCGACGGCGGCTTGCGCACCCGGGTGGCGAGTTTTCGCGTGGCACTCTGGCCGGCGTTGTCGCTGGCCACGGTGGGGGTGTTGATTACCACCGGCCTCACTGGCATGGCCGCGGCCTGGCTGTTTGACCTCAACATCATTCAAGGCTTGCTGATCGGTGCGATTGTCGGCTCCACCGACGCCGCCGCGGTGTTCTCGCTGCTCGGCGGCAAGGGGCTCAACGAACGGGTCTCCGCCAGCCTGGAAATCGAATCCGGCAGCAACGACCCGATGGCGGTGTTCCTCACCGTCACCCTGATCGACATGCTCGCCAGCGGCCAGACCGGCCTGCACTGGAACCTGCTGTTGCACCTGGTGCGCGAGTTCGGCATCGGCGGCCTCATCGGCCTCGGTGGCGGCTGGCTGATGCTGCAGATGGTCAACCGCATCAACCTGGCCAACGGCCTGTACCCGATCCTGGTGATCGCCGGCGGCCTGTTCGTCTTCGCCCTGACCAACGCCCTGCACGGCAGCGGCTTCCTCGCCGTGTACCTGTGCGGCCTGGTGATCGGCAACCGCCCGGTGCGCAGCCGTCATGGCATTTTGCATATGCTCGACGGCATGGCCTGGCTCGCCCAGATCGGCATGTTCCTGGTACTCGGCCTGCTGGTCACGCCCCACGACCTGCTGCCGATTGCGCTGCCCGCCCTGGGCCTGGCGCTGTGGATGATCCTGTTTGCGCGGCCGCTGTCGGTGATGGTCGGCCTGCTGCCGTTCAAGGCGTTCCACGGCCGCGAAAAAGCCTTTATCGCCTGGGTCGGCCTGCGCGGCGCGGTGCCGATCATTCTTGCGGTGTTCCCGCTGATGGCCGGCCTGCCCCATGCACAGCTTTACTTCAACCTGGCGTTCTTTATCGTGCTGGTCTCGCTGCTGGTGCAAGGCACCAGCCTGCCGTGGGTGGCCAAGCTGCTGAAAGTGACCGTGCCACCGGAGCCGGCACCGATTTCCCGCGCAGCCCTGGAAGTTCACGTCACCAGTGAGTGGGAGCTGTTCGTCTACCGCCTGGGCGCGGAAAAATGGTGCATCGGCGCAGCCCTGCGCGAGCTGAAAATGCCCGAAGGCACGCGTATCGCGGCGCTGTTCCGTGGCCAGCAACTGCTCCATCCGTCGGGTAGTACGGTGCTGGAAGCCGACGATCTGCTCTGCGTGATCGGTCACGAACACAACCTGCCGGCCCTGGGCAAACTGTTCAGCCAGGCGCCGCAACGCGGTTTGGATTTGCGCTTCTTCGGCGACTTCGTCCTCGAAGGCGACGCCCAGCTGGGCGCGGTCTCGGCGCTGTACGGCCTGCAGCTCGAAGGCATCGACCCGGACATGCCTTTGAGCCACTTCATCACCCAGAAAGTCGGCGGCGCGCCGGTGGTCGGCGACCAGGTGGAGTGGAACAACACGATCTGGACCGTCGCAGTCATGGACGGGAACAAGATTGGCAAAGTCGGCGTCAGATTCCCCGAAGGAAGTCGCCCGGGCCCCGGACTCTTCCTCTAAACTGCGGGGCAATACTGCCCCGATTCTTCACCTTGCTCGACCGGTCTCTATGCCAACCCTGCGCACTTTTCTCGCCACTGCCCTGCTGGGCCTGACCCTTTGTGTCGGCAGCGTATACGCCGCCGACCCGCCCAGCGCCGACGCTATCCAGCAAACCCTGGACAAGCTGCCCGACCGCAAGCTGCCCGACGCCGACATGAAGGCGCTGCAGGCGATCCTGCAGCAGACGCTGACCCACCTGGGCAACAAGCAGGATTACGAGCAGCGCCTGGCCGATCTCAAGCGCCAGCTGCAAGACGCCCCGCGCCAGACCAGCGAAAACCAGCGCGAACTGACCCGGCTCAAGGCCACCAAAGTCGTCCCTGTGGCCCAGCGCTACGCCACGTTGCCGGTGCCGCAACTGGAACAACTGCTGGTGCAGCGCACCACCCAGCAAGGCGACCTGCAAAAAGACCTGGCCGACGCCAACAGCCTGACCATCGCCGCCCAGACCCGCCCCGAACGCGCGCAGACCGAAATCAGCAGCAGCCAGACGCGCATCCAGCAGATCAACGCGACCCTCAAGGCCGGCAAGGACAATGGCAAAACCCTCAGCGCAGACCAGCGCAACCAGTTGAACGCCGAACTGGCGTCGCTGAATGCACTGATCCCACTGCGCCGCCAGGAACTGGCCGGCAACAGCCAACTGCAAGACCTGGGCAACAGCCAGCATGACCTGGTGGTGGAAAAAACCGCGCGCCTGGAACAAGAGATCCAGGACCTGCAAACCCTGATCAACCAGAAACGCCTGGCCCAGTCCCAGCAGACGGTGACCCAACAGTCCATCGAAGCGCAGAAAGCCGGCAGCAGCAGCCTGTTGGCCACGGAAAGCGCGGCCAACCTGAAGCTGTCCGACTACCTGCTCAAAAGCACCGACCGCCTCAACGACCTGACCCAGAAGAACCTGCAGACCAAGCAGCAACTGGACACCGTGACCCAGAGCGACTCGGCGCTGGACGAACAGATCAACGTGCTCAAGGGCAGCCTGCTGCTGTCGAAGATTCTGTACAAACAGAAACAGGCCTTGCCGCGCCTCACGGTCGACCGCAACCTCGCCGACGACATCGCCAACATTCGCCTGTACCAGTTCGAGGTCAACCAGCAGCGCGAACTGATCAGCTCGCCCAGCACCTATGTGGATAACCTGCTGGCCAACCAGCCGCCGGATGAGGTCACCCCTCAATTGCGGCGCACTCTGCTGGAACTGGCGATCACCCGCAGCGACCTGCTCGAGCGCCTGAGCCGCGAGCTGAGCGCGCTGCTCAATGAATCGATCACCCTGCAACTGAACCAGAAACAACTGCTGAGCACCGCCACCACCCTGCGTGCGACCCTCGATGAGCAGATGTTCTGGATTCCCAGCAACAAGCCGCTGGACACCGAGTGGCTGGAAACCGTCCCGGACCATCTGAGCAAGCAAGTCACCTCCCTGCCCTGGGCCTCCAGCGTCAGCGAACTGTACGACGGCCTGACCCAGCGCCCGCTGCTGTTCCTGCCGTTGCTGCTGTTGATCGGCGCACTGTTGTGGCGGCGCAATGCCTTGTACGCGCGGCTGAAAAAGGTTCACATGGACATCGGCCACTTCAAGCGTGACAGCCAATGGCACACGCCCCAGGCGATCCTGGTGAATATCCTGCTGGCCATGCCCGTGGCCTTGGGCCTGGCGTTATGCGGTTATGCGTTGCAGATCGACGCCCGCGGGCAAAACGCCAACCTGGGTGCCGCGCTGTTGCAGATCGCTCAGGCGTGGTTGGTGTTCTACACCGCCTACCGAATCCTCGCGCCAGGCGGCGTCGCCGAATTGCACTTCCGCTGGGAACGACCGCAGGTCGCATTCCTGCAAGGTTGGGTACGCAAGCTCGGGCTGGTGGTGCTGGCGCTGGTGGCCGTGGTGGCCATTGCCGAGCACCAGCCGGCAGCCCTGGCCGACGACGTGCTGGGTATCGGCGTGGTGCTGACCTGCTATGCGCTGATGGCCTGGCTGCTGGGTCGCCTGCTGTTGCACAGCACAACCCACGAGAAAGCCTCACTGTTCCGCAAAACCGCGGGCCTGTTGTTTACCGCGCTGCCCATCGCACTGTTTATCGCCGTGTGTTTCGGCTATTACTACACCGCGCTGAAGCTCAGCGACCGGTTGATCAACACCCTGTACCTGTTGATGTTCTGGCTGGTGATCGAAGCCACGTTCGCCCGCGGCCTGGGCGTCGCCGCCCGGCGCCTGGCCTATTCGCGGGCATTGGCAAAACGCCAGGCCGCCAAGGAAGCCGGCGAAGGCGAAGCGGTGATCGAAGAGCCGACCCTGGACATCGAACAGGTCAACGAACAATCCATGCGCCTGATCCGCCTGGCCCTGCTCGGCGGCTTCATCGCGGCGCTGTACTGGGTGTGGTCGGACCTGATCTCGGTGTTCTCCTATCTCGACAACGTCACCCTCTACGAATACACCAGCGGCACCGGGGCCAATATCAGCATGGTGCCGATCAGCATCGGCGACATGCTCGGCGCGCTGATCATCATCGGCATCACCTTCGCCCTGGCGCGCAACCTGCCCGGCTTGCTGGAAGTGCTGGTGCTGTCCAAGCTGGACCTGGCCCAGGGCAGCGCCTACGCCACCACCACGTTGCTGTCCTACGTGATTGCCGGCGTGGGGTTTGTGGCGACCCTATCGACCCTCGGCGTGAGCTGGGACAAGTTGCAATGGCTGGTGGCGGCGCTGTCGGTGGGCCTGGGCTTCGGCATGCAGGAGATCTTCGCCAACTTTATCTCCGGCATCATGATCCTGTTCGAGCGCCCGGTGCGGATCGGCGACACCATCACCATCGGCAACCTGTCGGGCACGGTGAGCAAGATCCGCATCCGCGCCACCACCATCACCGACTTCGACCGCAAGGACATCATTGTCCCGAACAAGACGTTCATCACCGGGCAACTGATCAACTGGTCGCTGACCGACACCATCACCCGGGTCACCCTCAAGCTCGGCGTGGACTACGGCTCCGACCTCGACCTGGTGAAAGCCCTGTTGCTCCAGGCCGCGCGCGAAAACCCGCGGGTGCTGAAAGAACCCGAACCCCACGTGTACTTCCTCAACTTCGGCGAAAGCACCCTCGACCACGAACTGCGCATGCACGTGCGCGACCTCGGTGACCGCAACCCGGTGATCGACGAGGTGAACCGTTTTATCAACCGCGAGTTCAAGAACAACCACATCAACATCTCGTTCCGGCAGATGGAGGTTTACCTGAAAAACCTGCACGGCCAGGAGTACAAGCTGGTGCCGGTAGAAGACGAAAAACACACCATCGCCAACCCGGCCGAGACGCACGACGCACCGGAACCGCCGCCGGGCAAAGTGGTGGACGCCCCCGAGCCGCCACCCTCCAAGCTCGACTAAAACGCCTATCCCCAGCAGAATGCTCGGACATTCTGCTGGAGATGGCCGGTGAAAGCCCTCGACGAACTGACCTTCGACAATCGCTTCGCACGCCTGGGCGACGCGTTCTCAACCCACGTCCTGCCCGAGCCCCTCGACGAACCGCGCCTGGTCGTGGCGAGCGACGCCGCCATGGCCCTGCTCGACCTCGACCCGGCCGTGGCCGAAACGCCGGTGTTCGCCGAACTGTTCGGCGGCCACAAGCTGTGGGCCGAAGCCGAACCGCGGGCGATGGTGTATTCCGGGCATCAGTTCGGCTCCTACAACCCGCAGTTGGGCGATGGCCGTGGCTTGCTGCTCGGCGAGGTGTATAACCGCGCCGGCGAACACTGGGACTTGCACCTCAAGGGCGCCGGGCAGACGCCGTACTCGCGGATGGGCGATGGCCGCGCCGTGCTGCGCTCTTCGATTCGGGAGTTTCTGGCATCAGAAGCCCTGCACGCATTGAACATCCCTAGCAGCCGGGCGCTGTGTGTGATCGGCTCAAGCACGCCGGTTTGGCGCGAGAAGCAGGAACGCGGGGCGATGGTGTTGCGCCTGGCCCGTAGCCATGTGCGCTTCGGCCATTTCGAGTACTTCTACTACACCCAGAAGCCCGAGCAGCAGGCGGCACTGGCCGAACACGTGTTGAAGCTGCACTTCCCCGAGTGCCGGGAACAGCCCGAACCGTACCTGGCAATGTTCCGCGAAGTCGTCGAACGCAACGCCGAACTGATCGCCAAATGGCAGGCCTACGGCTTCTGCCACGGGGTGATGAACACCGATAACATGTCGATCCTCGGCATCACCTTCGATTTCGGGCCGTTTGCGTTTCTCGACGATTTTGACGCGCACTTCGTCTGCAACCATTCCGATCATGAAGGGCGCTACTCCTTCAGCAATCAGGTGCCGATCGGGCAGTGGAACCTCAGCGCGCTGGCGCAGGCGCTCACACCGTTTATCAGCGTCGACGCCTTGAAGGAAACCCTCAGCCTGTACCTGCCGCTGTACCAGGCGCACTACCTGGACCTGATGCGCCGCCGGCTGGGGCTGACCAGCGCCGAAGACGATGACCAGAAACTGCTGGAGCGCCTGCTGCAATTGATGCAGAACAGCGGCGTGGACTACACGCTGTTCTTCCGCCGCCTGGGCGATGAACCGGCGGCGCTCGCAGTGGCGCGGTTGCGTGACGAGTTTGTCGACAGGAACGGCTTCGATGCCTGGGCAGACGCGTACAAGGCCCGCGTGGCGCGCGATGGCGAGTACAGCGAAGAACAGCGCCGAGCGCGGATGCATGCGGTCAACCCGCTATACATCCTGCGCAACTACCTCGCACAGAACGCCATCAGCGCCGCCGAGTCGGGGGATTACAGCGAAGTGCGGCGGCTGCACGAGGTGTTGCGCAAACCGTTCGAGGAGCAGGCGGGGATGGAGCAGTACGCGCAGCGGCCGCCGGATTGGGGCAAGCATTTGGAGATCAGTTGTTCTTCGTAGAGTCGACTAGATGAACGTCTCCACGGAAACCCCAAAGCGTTCGGCCAACCATTTAATCTGTCGCAGATTGAGCTTACGCTTACCGCTCAGAATCTCGGAAACGACTGACTGTGTGCCTAAGCCTGGCAGATCACTTTGATTCAAGCCGTGTTCGCGCATCATCGCGCGCAACACGTCAACACCACTGACGATGGGCATCGGACGATGCTCGTGATCGTAGGCTTCGATCCAGTCACTGAGAATATCCACCAAACTCATAAGCGGATTTGATTCGTCCTCCCCGACCAAATCCAGCAACTCGTCGAGGGCAGCAACCAGTGCATCGTAATCCGCCTCGTTTTTTGGCTTGCGCAGTAATGGTGAAACAAATTGCCAATGTTCAGCGGCGAGCTGAATGAGTGCGCTCATCTGATTGTCTCCTTCCACTTGTCTTGTTCGTATTCGCGGTGATCGAGCAGATGCTTGATGTAAATTCGTTGTGCTGGGTACCGCACGAAAGCAATTAACCTCAGTTTATTGCCACCGATGTCGAACACATGGAACTGCCCGACTTTATCCGTCGCAGGAAAAATGCCTTTCATTGACGCGAAATCTCCTGGGCTATTGCGCTTTATCCGTCGGTACCACTCATCCAAAGCACTCGCTGAGCGCGGCCACTTTTCCTTTGCTTCCCAGATCCTTTTCTCACTAATCACTCGCATGCAACATCCTTATCGCATCTTGCTATGAAGGTTAAACCCGAACTCAAACTATCGCAATTTGCTATAACCGCAAACAGACAGATGGCGGGAAACAGAACGCGCTCCAACAGCCTAGATAAGCGGCTTCACATCGACATGGCAGAAACTGTGAACGGATGAGTCACCGCTCCCACGCCTTGATAAACCCCAGACCTGACTCCAAATAGGATCTATTGGCCAGTCTCAAAGGAGCGCCACCATGTCCAACCCTCTCGTCATTCCCTGCCCGCACTGCAACGGCCTCAATCGCATCCCCGGCGAACGCCTGGGCGATGCGCCGAAGTGCGGGCGCTGCAAGCAGCCGGTGCTGCTGAACAAACCTTTTGAACTGAAACAGGGCGACTACGCCAGCCAGATCAAGGGCGACCTGCCGTTGCTGGTGGATGTGTGGGCCGATTGGTGCGGGCCGTGTAAGTCGTTCGCGCCCATCTTCGAGCAGGCCGCCGCGCAGCTGGAAGGCAAGTGCCGGCTGGCCAAGCTCGACAGCGAGGCCAATCAGCAGTTGTCGGCGCAGTTGGGGATTCGCTCGATTCCCAGTTTGATTCTGTTCAAGAACGGCCGCGAAGTGGCGCGTCAGAGTGGGGCGTTTCCGTTGCCGCAGTTGATGAGTTGGTTGCGCAGCCAAGGGGTCTAGTGTGGGAGGGGGCTCGCTCCCGATGACGGTGTATCAATCAGCTTATGTGGCGCCTGACCCACCGTCATCGGGAGCAAGTCCCTTCCCACATCGGTTTTGTGTGGTGCTTTAGGTCAGGCGTTTTCCAGCAGGTTATGCAACTCCACAAACTGCTGCGTCAGCTTGTGCCGTGGGTCCAGGTGGATCAGCGGCTTGTTCTGCTGGTGCGACTCACGCATGCGTACCGAACTCGCCAGGTACACCGGCAGCACCGGCAAGCCTTCGGCAATCAACTCATCGAGCATCTGCTGCGGCAAGCTCGCCCGCGCCTGGAACTGGTTGACCACGATGCCTTCGACTTCCAGGCCTTCGTTGTGGTCTTCCTTCAATTCTTCGATTTCCGCCAGCAGGCCATACAGCGCCTGGCGCGAGAAACTGTCGCAATCGAAGGGGATCAACACACGATCAGCAGCAATCAGCGCCGAAACCGCATAAAAATTCAACGCTGGCGGGGTATCCAGGTAAATCCGGTCGTAGTCTTCGCTCAGTTCATCCAGCAGCTTTCGCAGCTTGTTGATCTTGTGCTTGGCTTCGAGCTTGGGCTGCAAGTCCGCCAGCTCAGCGGTGGCGGTGATCACGTGCAGGTTGTCGAAGGGCGTTTCGTAGATATCCACCCGGTTTTTCTTGGCGAACGGCCCGGAAGACAGGGTTTGCTTGAAGAACTCGGCAATACCCATCGGTATATCGTCGCCGGTCAGCCCGGTGAGGTACTGAGTAGAGTTGGCTTGTGCATCGAGGTCCACCAACAGGGTTCGATAACCTTCACTGGCGCTGACCGCCGCCAGGTTGCAGGCGATGCTGGACTTGCCAACCCCGCCTTTTTGATTGAACACCACGCGCCGCATGGAAAAACCTCCGTGTACCAATGAATGCCCGAGTGTAGAGGGCAAAAGCGCCGGTTAGCTACCTCGTTCATCCATGCACTGCTGCATTAATGGTCCGGGCTAGCATCTAACGTACAAATGAAAAGGAACAGTCCGACAATCCAGCTCGGTTCTCAGTGAAGGACAATCTGTAAATCTTCCCCAGCAAATTGTAATCGGCCGTGAACAAATATTTACCAAAGTTTGCTAGAACCCCACAGCACCGGGATAATGCGCGCCACTCGGCTGCTGCTCCCTGTCCCGGTATTCGGGGCCAGTGGCCGCGCATGGAAGCCCGCAGGGGCGGGATATCTTCTCAGTGATCAATTTCAATATCAGCCAATGGCGCGCCTGGGCTCCGGGCCTCGAAAGTGCGGACGACTGGCGCGCCTGGTGCCAGGCGCCAGTGTTGCTACCCGCCAGCGAAGCCTCCCCCGACGTCTCGTTTTTACCGGCCATGCAGCGCCGCCGCCTGAGCCGTCTGGCGCGCATGGCTTTCAGCGTGGGCTGGCCGCTGGCCGAGGGCCTGCAAGACCTGCCGCTGGTGTTCGTTTCCCGCCACGGCGAAACCCCGCGCACCCTCGACATCCTCAGCGACCTGGCCAACGACCAGCCGCTGTCGCCGACCCAGTTCAGCCTGTCGGTGCATAACGCCGTGATTGGCCTGTGGTCGATCCTGCGCAATGAAACCAGCGAAATGACCGCCCTCGCCGCCGCCGGCGATGGCCTGGAACACGGCATGCTCGAAGCGGCGGCCCTGCTCAACGAAGGCGCCCCGGCGGTATTGCTGGTGATCAGCGAGGAACAGCCACCCGAGGCCTACGCCAACTGGATCCACGACGTGCCCTTCCCCTACGCCCTCGGCCTGTTACTGACGCCGGGCGACGAGTGGCAACTGGAACTGCGCACCGGTACTGTCCAACACACTCACACCCAGTGGCCTCATGCCCTGAACCTGCTACGCACCCTGTTGACCGAACAGGGCGCCTGCCAACACGCCTGGAAGAACCGCGTATGGAACTGGCAACGCAAGCCCTGAACGACAAGCCACGGGACGCCTACTACTGGCGCCTGTTCGCCACCGCCGCCAGCTTCGCGCTGTTTGGCGTCGGCGGGCTGTGCCTGCGCTTACTGGTGTTTCCGTTGCTCAATTGCCTGCCGGGGACTGCCAAGCAGCACCAACGGCGCGCGCGGCATACCATCAGTCGCCTGTTCTGGTTGTTCATTCGGTGGATGCAGCGCCTGGGCATTCTCACGTTCAGCGTCGACGGTGCCGACAAACTCGGGCGCCCCGGCCAGATGATCGTCGCCAACCACCCGTCACTGATCGACGTGGTGTTCCTGATCGGCCTGATGCGCCAGACCAACTGCGTGGTCAAGCAGAGCCTGTTTCAAAACCCGTTCACCCGTGGGCCGGTGCGCGATGCCGGCTACATCAGCAATGACGGCAGCGCGGACATGCTCGACGCCGCCGCCGATGCGCTGCGCGAAGGTCAGACCCTGATCATCTTTCCAGAAGGCACCCGCACCACACCCGGCGCGGCGCCTGCCTTTCATCGCGGCGGCGCCGCGATTGCGTTGCGTGGTGCGACAATCATTACCCCCGTGGTAATCAAGGTCAGCCCCACCACCCTGACCAAGGCCGAACCCTGGTATCGCATTCCCAAACGCCGCTTTCACTTCAGTTTACGGGTGGGTGCCGATATAGAACCACAAGCGTTCGCCGCACTCGGCCCCGCGCCCCAGGCCTCACGCAAGCTCAACGATTACCTGCATCACTATTTTATTAAGGAGCTCGCCGAAGATGAGCAACTCAAACAGCCTTGAGCACGACATAAAGACGCTGATCATCGAGGCCCTGGGCCTGGAAGACATCAGCGTCGACGACATCAACAGCGACCAAACCCTGTTTGGCGAAGGCCTGGGCCTGGACTCAGTCGACGCCCTGGAACTGGGCCTGGCGATCCAGAAAAAGTACGGCATCAAGATCGATGCCGACGCCAAGGACACCCGCAATCACTTCACCAACGTGGCCAGCCTTGCGGCGTTCGTCACGGCCAAACAGGCAGCTTGAGACCGTACCATGCAAACTCGTGACGATATTTTCAACACCCTGCGCGCTGCCTTGGTGGAACTGTTTGAACTGGAACCTGGACGCATCACCCTCGAAGCCAACCTGTACCAGGACCTGGAAATCGACAGCATCGACGCCGTGGACCTGATCGACCACATCAAACGCCAGACCGGCAAAAAAATCGCCGCCGAAGAGTTCAAGACTGTGCGTACCGTGAACGACGTGGTTGAGGCGGTGTACCGTCTGGTCCAACCGGCCGCATGAGCCGGCTGATCGGCCTTGGCCTGTTGCTGGCGGGGTTGCTGTACCCTTTCGCGGTGTATTACGGCACCGAGCACTTTGCACCGTGGCAATTCGGCCTGCTGCTCGGCAGCCTGTGGTTGCTGCGCGCGCTCACGGGTGCGCGGCGCCCCGGCAGCCGCTGGATGGCGGTGGCGATCATCCTGTTCTGCTTGGCCCTGGCCTGGTTCGACAACCCGCACCTGCTGCGCTGGTACCCGAGCCTGGTCAGCGCGTTCATGTTGGCGCTGTTCGGCCTGAGCCTGAAATACGGCCCGCCGATGGTCGAGCGCCTGGCACGCATGACCGACCCGCAACTGCCGCCGAAAGCCATTGTGTATACGCGCCAGGTCACCGTGGTGTGGAGCGTGTTTTTTCTGTGTAATGGCCTGCTGGCCGCCGCCCTCACCCTGTGGGCGCCGCTGAGTTGGTGGACGTTGTACAACGGCCTGATCGCCTACGGGCTGATGGGGCTGTTGTTTGCCGTGGAATGGCTGGTACGACAAAGGGTTCGAGGCCGCGTATGAATGGGTTGAAACTTGAGCACCTGCTGCTTGAGCCGTTGGAACAGCGCTTGGTCACCACCGAGCCTGCGATGAATCACGCCCAGCTATGGGAGCAATCCCTGCGCCTGGCGGCAGGCCTGCACGCGCGCGGTATCCAGCGCGTGGCGGTGCATCTGGAAGACGCCGGCCTGCTGGCGATCGCCCTGCTGGGGGCCTGGCGCGCCGGGGTCGGCGTGTTGCTGCCCGCCGACCTGCAACCGCAGACTCGCCAACGCTGGGCCGACGCCGTCGACACCTGGCTGACCGACGCCGCGGACCTGGACGCGTTGTATCAGGCGCCGTTGAGCCCGGCCGCCCTCGACCTGGATGCGTGCCAATTGAGCCTGTGTACCTCCGGCTCCAGCGGCGAACCCAAGCGCATCGACAAGACCCTGCGCCAACTGGCCAACGAGGTGCAGGCCCTGGAAACGCTGTGGGGCGCGGACCTCAACGACGCCTGCATCATCGGCAGCGTCGCCACCCAACACATCTACGGCTTGTTGTTCCGCGTGCTGTGGCCGTTGTGCGCCGGCCGCAGCTTCGTGCGCCGCCAGCTGGCCTTCCCGGAGGATTTGCAGCGCGCCAGCCGCGAGCACCCACGGTTCGCCTGGGTCGCCAGCCCGGCGCTGCTCAAGCGGATGGGCGACAACCTCGACTGGCCGGCCCTGAGCCGAGTGTCGCGGGTGTTCTCCTCCGGCGGCGCCCTGCCCATCGACGCGGCCACCAGCCTGTACGAACGCTTGCAACAATGGCCGACGGAAATCCTCGGCAGCTCGGAAACCGGCGGCATTGCCTGGCGCCAAGGCGCGCAGCCGTGGCAGCCGTTCGCCGGGGTAGAACTGAGCCAGGACGCCGACGGTGCCCTGCGCATTGCCTCGCCGTACCTGCCCGCCGGGCATATCGAACAGACCGCCGACGCCGCCCGCCTGCATGCCGACGGCCGCTTCGAACTGCTCGGGCGCCTGGATCGCATCGTCAAACTGGAAGAAAAACGTATCTCCCTGCCCATGCTCGAACAGGCCCTGATGGCGCACCCCTGGGTCGCCGAAACGCGCCTGGGAGTGGTCCAGGAAAACCGCGCCAGCCTCGGCGCTCTCGTGGTGCTGAGCGCCGACGGCCTGCATGCCCTGCGCAACCAGGGCCGGCGTACCGTCACGCAAACCCTGCGCCAACACCTGAGCCAGCACTGCGAAGCCCTGGCCTTGCCGCGTCGCTGGCGTTTACTGCGACAGTTGCCGCTGAACAGCCAAGGCAAGCTGCCCCAGGCCGAGATCGAAGCGCTGCTGCTGGCGCCCCGGCCGAAAGCCCCGGAGGTGCTGGAGCAAGTCGAAGCCGATGGCGAATGGACCTTGCAACTGAGCATCCCGCCGGACCTGGCCTACTTCAGCGGTCACTTCCCGGTGACGCCGGTGCTGCCGGGCGTGGTGCAGGTCGAGTGGGCGTTCAACCTCGGCCAGCAACTGCTCGACCTGCCAGCGACCTTTGCCGGCATGGAAGTGCTCAAGTTCCAGCAACTGGTGCGCCCCGGCGACCACGTCGAACTGCACCTGCGCTTCGACCCGCAACGCAGCAAGTTGTATTTCGCCTACCGCAACGGCGTCGCAGCCTGCTCCAGTGGCCGGATTCAACTGGAGCCTGCGCATGCATAACCCCTGCGCCCTGATCCCGGTCTACAACCATGAAACCGCCGTGCCGACCGTGGTCCACAGCCTGCTCGACAGCGGCCTGCCATGCCTGTTGGTGGACGATGGCAGCAGCCCGGCGTGCGCGGCGGTGCTGGCGCAATTGGCGACCCTCGACAACGTCAGCCTGCTCACCCTGCCGAACAACCAAGGCAAGGGCAGCGCGGTGATGGCCGGCTTTCGCGAAGCGGCGCGCCTGGGCTTCACCCATGCCCTGCAAGTGGACGCCGACGGCCAACATGACCTGCGCGAAGTCGAGAGCTTCATCGACACCTCGCGCCGACACCCCACGGCGGTGATCTGCGGCTACCCCGAATACGACGACAGCGTGCCCAAGGGCCGCCTGTACGCACGCTACCTGACCCACGTGTGGGTGTGGATCAACACCCTGTCGCTGCAGATTCGCGATTCGATGTGCGGCTTTCGCGTGTACCCGCTGGGGCCGACCCTGGCCCTGATGGACTCGGCCTACATCGGCACCCACATGGATTTCGACTCGGACATCCTGGTGCGCCTGGCCTGGCGCAACCAGCCGATGCGCTGGCTGCCGACGAAGGTGCATTACCCCGCCGACGGCCTGTCGCACTTCCGCCTGTTCCGCGACAACGTGCGTATCTCGGCCATGCACACCCGGCTGTTCTTCGGCATGTTGGTGCGCGCACCGATGATTCTGTGGCGACGGTGGCAGGCATGAGCGACAGCAGCAAACACTGGGCCGACCGCGAAGAGCGTGGCAGTTTCTGGCTGATGAAACTCACCGCAGTCGCCGCCAGGCTGCTCGGGCGCCGGCTGTTGAGCCCGCTGCTGTACGGCATCGTGCTGTACTTCTTCCTGTTCGGCCGCACCGCGCGCCAGAGCACCTGGCAATACCAGCAGCGTCTGGCGCAATGGAGCGGCCGCGATGAGCTGCGCCCGACCCTGCGCAAAGTCTTCGGCCAGTTCATGGCATTTGCCGATGCGCTGCTGGACAAGCTCGACGTGTGGAACGGCAAGCTGCGCATCGAGCAGATCGAAATCCACGACCCGGCGCAATTGCGCGGCCAACTGCGCGGCGAGCGCGGGCAGATGCTGGTGGGCGCGCACCTGGGCAACCTCGAAGTGTGCCGCGCGCTCGCGGAGATCGGCGAAAAAGTCACCATGAACGTGCTGGTCCACACCAAGCACGCCGAACGCTTCAACCGCCTGCTGGGCGAAGCCGGCGCGACCCATTTGCGCCTGATCCAGGTCAGCGAGCTGGACCCGGCCACCATGCTGCTGCTCAGCCAGCGCCTGGACGACGGCGAATGGCTGGCGATTGCCGGCGACCGCGTGCCACTGCACGGCGGGCGCACGGTGCGCGTGGAGTTCCTCGGCCATGACGCCGCCTTCCCCCAGGGCCCGTGGCTGCTGGCCGGCCTGCTGAAATGCCCGGTCAACCTGCTGATGTGCCTCAAGCACCAGGGCCGCTATCGCCTGAGCATCGAACCGTTTGCCCAACTGATCGAATGGAAACGCAGCACCCGCGAGCAGGTCATCGCCCTGTGGACCGCACGCTACGCCGCACGCCTGGGCCAGTTCTGCCTGGAAGCGCCCCAACAATGGTTCAACTTTTACCCTTTCTGGAAGACCGATGACGACGCATCTTGAGCCAGTAACGTTTGGCGAACGCGCTTTGCGCATTGAAGACGTATTGGCCCTGGCCAATCGTCAGGCGCCCACGCACTTGCAGGATGATGCCGCGTATCGCCAGCGCATCGCCAAGGGCGCGCAGTTCCTCGACTCGCTGCTGGACAAGGAAGGCGTGATCTACGGCGTGACCACCGGCTATGGCGACTCGTGCGTGGTGGCGGTGCCGTTACAGCACGTCGAAGCCCTGCCGCGACACCTGTACACCTTCCACGGTTGCGGCCTGGGCAAGTTGCTCGACGCGCAAGCCACCCGCGCCGTGCTCGCGGCGCGTTTGCAGTCGCTGTGCCACGGCGTGTCCGGGGTGCGCGTGGAACTGCTCGAACGCCTGCACGCGTTCCTCGAACACGACGTGCTGCCGCTGATCCCGGAAGAAGGCTCAGTGGGCGCCAGCGGCGACCTGACGCCGCTGTCCTACGTGGCCGCGACGCTCTCCGGCGAACGCGACGTGCTGTTCCGCGGCGAACGCCGCCAGGCCATCGACGTCCACCGCGAACTGGGCTGGGAGCCGCTGGTCCTGCGGCCCAAGGAAGCCCTCGCACTGATGAACGGCACCGCCGTGATGACCGGCCTCGCCTGCCTGGCCTTCGCCCGCGCCGATTACCTGCTGCGATTGGCCACGCGCATCACCGCGCTGAACGTGGTGGCACTGCAAGGCAACCCGGAACACTTCGACGAGCGCTTGTTCGCCGCCAAACCGCACCCTGGGCAGATGCAAGTCGCCGCGTGGTTGCGCCAGGACCTCGCCATCGATGCGCCGACTGCGCCGCTGCACCGTTTGCAGGACCGCTACTCGCTGCGTTGCGCGCCCCATGTTCTCGGCGTGCTGGCCGACAGCCTGAACTGGCTGCGCTCGTTCATCGAGATCGAACTCAACAGCGCCAACGACAACCCGATCATCGACGCCGAAGCAGAGCGCGTGCTGCACGGCGGGCACTTCTACGGCGGGCACATCGCCTTCGCCATGGACAGCCTCAAGACCCTGGTGGCCAACGTCGCCGACCTGCTCGACCGCCAGCTCGCCCTGCTGGTGGACGTGCGTTACAACCACGGCCTGCCGAGCAACCTGTCCGGCGCCCCGGCCGACCGCGCAATGATCAACCACGGCTTCAAGGCGGTGCAGATCGGCACCAGCGCCTGGACCGCCGAAGCGCTGAAGAACACCATGCCGGCCAGCGTGTTTTCACGCTCCACCGAGTGCCACAACCAGGACAAAGTGAGCATGGGCACCATCGCCGCCCGCGATGCGATCCGTGTGCTGGAGCTGACCGAACAGGTCGCCGCCGCCACCCTGCTCGCCGCCAACCAGGGCGTGTGGCTGCGCGCCCAGGCCGCCGACGCGCGCCCGTTGCCGCCGGCGTTGGCGGCGATGCACAGCGAACTGGCCAAGGACTTCCCGCCGGTGATCGAAGACCGCGCCCTCGAAGGCGAGCTGCGCCTGTGCCTGCAACGCATCGCCGAGCAACACTGGAGGCTGCATGCGTAGCCCGGGCGTACTGCATTGCGACACTGAAATCCTCGTGCCGTTTTTCGACATCGACACCATGAACGTGGTCTGGCACGGGCACTACGTGAAGTACCTGGAAATCGCCCGCTGCGCCCTGCTCGACAAGATCGGCCATAACTACGCGGCGATGCTCGAGTCGGGCTACGCCTGGCCGGTGATCGACATGCAACTGCGCTATGTGCGCGGCGCCACCTTCGGCCAGACGCTCAACGTGCGCGCCAGCCTGGTGGAGTGGGAGAACCGTTTGAAGGTCAACTACCTGATCACCGACCGCACCAGCGGCGAACGCCTGACCCGTGCCAGCACGGTACAAGTAGCGGTACAAATCGCCAGCCGCGAGATGCAACTGGCGTCCCCTACCGTCTTCATCGACGCGGTCGAAAGGGCCCTGAAATGCTGACCCCTGTAGGAGCGAGCTTGCTCGCGAAGAGCGTCAACGATAACGCTGGCCACCTGACACCCCGCGGCGCCCTCAGGTTTTTCGCGAGCAAGCTCGCTCCTACAGTGTTCGCGTTGTTTGGTTTTTCGGCGGCGGCCCATGGGTTCGACTTACAGCAACTGAGCGATCAGTTGGCCAAACCCAGCGTGATCCACGGCAGCTTCATCCAGGAAAAACACCTGCGCGCCCTGCCGCAGCCCTTGGTCAGCAAAGGCACCTTCGTCCTGGCCAAAGACCACGGCCTGCTGTGGCTGCTCAAAACCCCGCTGCAACAGGATTACCGCATCAGTACCCAAGGCATTGCGCGGCGTGACGCCAATGGCTGGCAGACGCTGCCGAACAAGAGCGCCGGGGCCGAGCAGAACCGCCTGTTCCTCGCCGTGCTGCAGGGCGACAGCAGCGGCTTGCAGCGTGACTTCGACCTGCAACTGCAGGGCGAAGCCGAGCAGTGGCAGTTGACGCTGACCCCGCGCTCGCTGCTGCTCAAGCAAGTGTTCAAGCAGATCAATATCGACGGCGGCACGCTGGTCCACAGCATCGAACTGCTGGAAACCCAGGGCGACAGCACCGTGCTGCGCATGCAGGACAGCAGCGCCGACCTTCCCCTGAGCGATGCGGAGCAACACGACTTTGCCCAGTGAGCGTTTATTGCCGCGCCTGTTCCTGACCCTGCTGGTGGCCGTGCTGGCCCTGGCCGGCTGGCAATGGCGCCATGGCGCGCCGTTGTCGGCCAACCTGATGGAACTGGTGCCGGGCAACACGCCGGACGCCCTCGAACTGCAAGCCGAACAGCGCATGCAGGAACCGTTGAACCGCGAAATCCTGGTCCTCGTGGGGCACGCCGACCGCCAGCAAGCGGTCAACGTGGCCGAGCAACTGGGCGCGCGCTGGCAAGCCAGCGGCCTGTTTGAAAAGGTCCAATGGAACCTGCAAGCCGACCTGCCGGCACTGCGCGCGCAATTGTTGCGCGGGCGTTTGTCGATGCTCGCGGCCAAGGACCGCGAGCAACTGATCGACCACCCCGACGCCTTCATCCAGCAGCGCGTGCAAGCGCTGTTCGACCCGTTCACCGGGTTCAGCCTGGTGCCGAGCCAGGACGACTGGCTGGGCCTGACCGGACGCATTCAGAACAGCCAGCCGCAGAGCGGCGCGGTGCAATTGGATATCGGCAGCGGCGCATTGATTGCCGATGCCGACGGCAAGAGCTGGGTGCTGTTGCGTGCGCGCACCACCGGCAATGCCTTCGATATGAAACTGCCGCTGCAGGTCGCGGACCTGCTCCAGGCCAGCCGCGCCCAGGCCACCGAGCACGGCGCGCAACTGCTCGCGGCCAGCGGTTTGCTCTACGCTGCCAGCGGGCAACAGCAAGCCAGCCGCGAAATCACCTGGGTCGGCGGCGGCGCCACCCTCGGCATTCTGCTGCTGTTGCTCCTGGCGTTCCGCCGCTGGCGCGTGCTGCTGGCCTTCGTGCCGGTGCTGGTGGGCATGCTGTTCGGCGCGGTGGCCTGTGTGGCTCTGTTCGGGCATATGCATGTGATGACACTGGTGCTCGGCTCCAGCCTGATCGGCGTGGCGGTGGACTACCCGCTGCACTATTTGTCGAAAAGCTGGAGCCTGCAGCCGTGGCGCAGTTGGCCGGCGTTGCGCCTGACCCTGCCGGGCCTGAGCCTGAGCCTGGCGACCAGTTGTATCGGTTACCTGGCGCTGGCCTGGACGCCGTTCCCGGCGCTGACCCAGATCGCCGTATTCTCCGCTGCCGGCCTGGTCGGTGCGTACCTGTCGGCCGTGTGCCTGTTGCCGGCGCTGCTCCAGGGTGTCGACCTGCGCCCGGCGCAATGGCCGTTGCACATCGCCGAGCGCCTGTGGCTGATGCGTTCCGGGTTGATCAAGCGCGTGCCGAGCGCGGTGCTGCTGGTGTGGGTGCTGCTGTTTTGCGCCGGCGGCTTGTGGCAGTTGAACAGTAAAAACGATCTGCGCCAGTGGATCGGCGCCCCGCCGCAATTACTGCAGGAAGCCCAGGCCGTGGCGCGGATCACCGGGTTCCAACCCACCAGCCAGTTCTTCCTGGTGCGCGCCGACAATCAGCAGCAGTTGCTGGAACGCCAGGCCGCCCTGGGCCAGCGCCTGGAACAGTTGGTGAATATGGACAAACTCCAGGGTTATCTGGCGCTGAACCAGCTGGTCAACCTGCCCGCCGAGCAACAACAGCTGCGCGAGGCGCTGAATGCACTTCCCGCGCACTGGCAACCGCTGCTGGACCTCGGCGTGCCCGTCGGCGCGCTGCAAGCCGAAGTCGCTCAACTGCAAGCGCTGCCTACCCAAGACATCGACGCTGCACTGCTCGGGCCACTGGCCGAACCCTGGCGCACGCTGTGGCTGGGCCCGGTCGACGGCGGTGTGGCAGCCATGATCAGCCTGCAAGGCTTGAGCGACCCGGCGCTGCTGCAGGTGCAGGCCGTGGATTTGCCGGGGGTGCAACTGGTGGATCGCCTGGGGGAGTTGAACCGGGTGTTCGCCGCCACGCAGATCAGCGCGGCTGAATTGAAGTTGATGTCGTGCGGGCTGATCGTGCTGTTGCTGATCGTGCCCTTCGGCTTTGGTGGCGCGCTGCGCATCGTCGCCCTGCCGTTGCTGGCCGCGCTGTGCAGCCTGGCCAGCCTCGGTTGGCTGGGCCAGCCGCTGACGCTGTTCAGCCTGTTCGGCCTGCTGCTGGTCACCGCCATCAGCGTCGACTACGCGATCCTGATGCGTGAACAGATCGGCGGGCCTGCGGTCAGCTTATTAGGAACACTGCTGGCGGCACTGACGACCTGGTTGTCGTTCGGCCTGCTGGCGCTGTCGAGTACACCCGCGGTGAGTAATTTCGGCCTGTCGGTCAGCCTGGGCCTGGCCTTCAGCTTTATGCTGGCGCCCTGGGCCGGCCGACAGAAGCACGCCTCATGAATGTGATTATCGCCAAAGCGGCAAGGAGCCCTCGTGCCCATAGTTGAAATGGAACGTCGCCAGGTGGTGGTGATCGGTGCCGGCCCGTCCGGTACCATCGCTGCCGCGCTGTTAAAGCGTAAAGGGCATGATGTATTGATTATCGAGCGCCAGCATTTCCCACGCTTTTCGATCGGTGAAAGCCTGCTGTCGCACTGCATCGACTTTATCGAAGAGGCCGGCATGCTCGACGCCGTGCAGGCCGCGGGTTTCCAGGTGAAAACCGGTGCCGCATTCGCCTGGGGCGAGCGCTACAGTGCGTTTGATTTCGGCGATACGTTCAGCCACGGCAAACCGACCACCTTCCAGGTGCAGCGCGGCGAGTTCGACAAGTTGCTGGCCGATCAGGCGGCGCTGCAAGGCGTCGACATCCGTTACGGCGAAACCATCGTCGGCGTGGATTTCAGCGGTGAAACCCACTACCTGCATGTGCGCCGGGAGAACGGCAGCGAGTACCACATCAAAGCCAAGTTCGTGCTCGACGCCAGCGGCTACGGTCGCGTCCTGCCGCGCCTGCTGGACCTGGAAGCGCCGTCGGATTTCCCGTTGCGCCAGGCGGTGTTCAGCCATGTCGAGGACCGCATCGAACACCCAGGCTTCGACCGCACCAAGATCCTCGTGACGACCCACCCGACCCAGCGCGACATCTGGTTCTGGACCATCCCGTTCAGCAACGGCCGTTGCTCCGTGGGCGTAGTGGCGGCCAAGGAACATTTTGCCGGCCGCGACAACGACCTGGATGCGTGCCTGCGCGGGTTCATCGACGAAACCCCAAGCCTCAGCAGCGTGCTGCAGAACGCCGTATGGGACACCCCCGCGCGCACCATCGGCGGCTACTCGGCCAACGTCAAAACCTTGCACGGCCCGGGCTTTGCGCTGCTGGGCAACGCGGCAGAATTCCTCGACCCAGTGTTTTCCTCCGGCGTGACCATCGCCATGCGTTCGGCGAGCATGGCCGCGGGCGTGCTGCATCGTCAGCTCAACGGCGAAACCGTGGACTGGGAGCGCGAGTTTGCCGAGCCGTTGAAGCGCGGCGTCGACACCTTCCGCTGCTACGTCGAAGGCTGGTACGCCGGGACGTTCCAGGATGTTATTTTTCACGCCGGCAGCTCGCCGGAGATTCGCCGGATGATCAGTTCGATCCTCGCCGGCTACGCCTGGGACGAGCGCAACCCGTTTGTCAGCGAGCCCAAGCGGCGGTTGCGGATGTTGTCGGAAATTTGTGCAGGGGATGCCGTGTGAGCAGTCAGTACTTGAGTAAGAACTACGTCGAAGAAACCAAGTTCGGCTTCTGGTTCCTGCGCAGCCACACCTGGCAGCACCATGTGTTGCGCGTGGCGATCAACGACCTGCGCAGCCTGTTCAGCGAACCGTTGCCGGTGGCGCCGGTACTGCTGGACGCCGGCTGCGGCCAGGGCAAATCCTTCAAGCTGTTGCAGCAAGTGTTTGCCCCGTCCCGCCTGATCGGGCTGGATGCCGACCCGCACAGCCTTGAGCTGAGCAAGGCGGAAGCCGCGCACCAAGGGCTGGACGTCGAGCTGATCGGCAGCGACTGCGCCACCCTCGACGTCGCCGACGCCAGCGTCGATATCCTGTTCTGCCACCAGACCTTCCATCATCTGGTTGAGCAGCACCGTGCATT
The DNA here is from genome assembly GCF_059423025.1 of Pseudomonas sp. GW704-F2. NCBI lineage: Bacteria > Pseudomonadati > Pseudomonadota > Gammaproteobacteria > Pseudomonadales > Pseudomonadaceae > Pseudomonas > Pseudomonas sp. GW704-F2. The sequence continues at coordinate 132,768 of NZ_JBWKXO010000005.1, forward strand.
GAAAGAGTTCTACCGGGTACTCAAGCCCGGCGGCTATCTGCTGTTTGCCGAGTCCACCGAAGCCTATATCGACACCTGGGTGATTCGCTGGCTGTTCCGCCACCCCATGCAGGTGCAGAAAAGCGCCGAAGAGTACCTGCAGATGCTGCACGAGCAGGGCTTTGAATTCGGCGCGCAGAACGTCTCCTACCCATACCTGTGGTGGAGCCGGGCCAGCGATTTCGGCCTGCTGGAACGCTGGGGCCTGCGCAAGGCACCGCCGGTGGGCCAGCGCGAAGAAACCCTGGTCAACTGCGTGGCGCGCAAACCGCTGGCGAGCGCGGCACCATGATGCGTGCGCTGCTGATCGGCTGCCTGTTGCTGCTGAGCGCCTGCGCCAGCCAACCGCCCTTGCCGGCAAAAAACCCGGCCCTGGCCCTACCAATGCAACTGCATGTGCAGCGTCTGGCGGACGGCCAGAGCCAGGACTGGTTGCTGGTGATCCAGCACGAAGGCAACGCAATCCGCTGGTCGATGATGGACCCGCTGGGCATCCCCCAGGCCCGGCAGAAGCTGATCGACGGCCAGTGGCAGGCCGACGGGTTGCTGCCGCCCAATCCCCAGGCGCGCGAGCTGTTCGCCGCGTTGCTGTTTGCACTGACTTCGGCGGATGACCTCCGTGCGCTGTACCCGAACGCCCAAGCGATGGACCTGACACGCACCCTGCCGGGCCATTGGCAAATCGTCTATCAGTCATCCGAGGTGTTCAGCGTGAACATGCACGGGCAACCGCTGAGCTATCGCATCACCCCGCTGGGAATGGCGCGATGACCGCGTATCTGAATGCCCTCGGCGTGATCTGCGCTCTCGGGCGCGGCCAGGCCGACGTCAGCCGCAGCCTGTTTGCCGGCGACTGCTCCGGCATGCGCGCCGAAAGCGGTTGGGTGCCGGAGCGGGTATTGCCGGTTGCCGGCGTACCGGGCGCACTGGCGACCATCCCGCCCGAGCTGGGCCAGCAGAGCAGTCGCAATAACCAGTTGCTGCTCGAAGCCGCGTTGCAGATCGACAGCGAGATCCGCCAGGCGATCCAACGCTACGGCGCGGCGCGGGTCGGCATTGTGCTCGGCACCAGCACCTCGGGCATCGACGAAGCCAGTCGCGGCATCGCCCGTTACCTGAGCGATCATCGGTTCCCCGACGACTACGACTACCAGCAACAGGAACTCAGCGCCCCGGCGAACTTCCTCGCCGACTGGCTGCAACTGAGCGGCCCGGCCTATGTGATTTCCACCGCCTGCACCTCCAGTGCCCGCGCGCTGATGAGTGCCCGGCGCCTGCTGGAGCTGGGCCTGTGCGATGCGGTGATCTGCGGCGGCGTCGACAGCCTGTGCAAGCTGACGCTTAACGGCTTTACCGCGCTGGAAGCGGTCTCGAGCGAGCGTTGCAACCCGTTTTCGGTGAACCGCAACGGCATCAACATCGGCGAAGCGGCGGTGTTGTTTTTGATGACTCGCGAGCCCGCCCCCATCGCGCTGCTAGGCAGTGGCGCGAGTTGCGATGCACACCATATTTCCGCGCCTGAGCCCACTGGCAAAGGCGCGTTGCTGGCGATGCGCAAGGCCCTGGCCAGCGCACGCTTGAAGCCGGAACAGATCGGCTACCTGAACCTGCACGGCACCGCCACCCAACACAACGACGCCATGGAAAGCCTGGCCGTCGCCAACCTGTTCCCCGACGGCGTGGCCTGTTCATCGACCAAACCGATGAGCGGCCACACCCTGGGCGCGGCCGGCGCGCTGGAAGCAGCGTTCTGCTGGCTGAGCCTGGCCCACGGCCGGCTGCCGCCCCACGTATGGGACGGCCAGGCCGACCCGGCGCTGCCCGCCTTGCAGTGGGCACGCCGAGGTGACACCTTGAAAAAACGCTGCCTGATGAGCAACTCGTTTGCCTTCGGCGGCAATAATGTCAGCCTGATTATCGCAGAGGCCCCATGATCGATTGGCCACTCGCCGCACTGCTGCCCCACGCGGGCGACATGATCCTGATCGACCAGGTGCTGTCGTTCGACGAAGAGCAGATTCACACCCGCCTCACCGTCAAGCCCGGTGGCTTGTTCAACCGCCCCGACGGCAGCCTGCCGGCCTGGGTCGGCATCGAGCTGATGGCGCAAAGCGTCGCCGCCTATGCCGGTTGCCGCGCGCGCCAGAACGGCCAGGCGGTGGAGCTGGGCTTCCTGTTGGGCACGCGTAAGTTCGAGTGCAACGTGGAGCACTTCCCGGCCGGTGCCGAGTTGACCATCCACGGCCTGCGCTCCCTGGAAGACGACAACGGCATGGGTGTGTTCGAATGCCACCTGACCGGCGACGGTATCCACGCCAGCGCCCGCTTGAACGTATTTCGACCGCCCCAGGCGGCCACCTATTTAGATGAATCGAAGGACGAAACGCCATGACTGAATCCGTACTGGTCACCGGCTCCAGCCGTGGCATCGGCCGCGCCATTGCCCTGCGCCTGGCGCAGGCCGGGCACGACATCGTGTTGCATTGCCGCAGCGGTCGAGCAGAAGCCGACGCGGTGCAGGTCGAGATCGAAGCCCTGGGCCGCAAGGCGCGGGTGCTGCAATTCGACGTTTCCGAGCGGGCCGAATGCAAGGCAATCCTCGAAGCCGACGTGGAACGACACGGCGCGTATTACGGCGTGGTGCTCAACGCCGGCCTGACCCGCGACGGCGCGTTCCCGGCCTTGTCGGAAGACGACTGGGACGTGGTGATGCGTACCAACCTCGACGGTTTCTACAACGTGCTGCACCCGGTGATGATGCCGATGATCCGTCGTCGCGCGGCCGGGCGTATCGTGTGCATCACCTCGGTGTCCGGGCTGATCGGCAATCGCGGCCAGGTCAACTACAGCGCCTCCAAGGCCGGCCTGATCGGCGCGGCCAAGGCCCTCGCCATCGAGCTGGGCAAGCGCAAGATCACCGTCAACTGCGTCGCACCGGGCTTGATCGACACCGCGATGCTCGATGAAAACGTACCGGTCGAAGAGCTGATGAAAATGATCCCGGCGCAGCGCATGGGCACACCGGAAGAAGTGGCCGGCGCGGTGAATTTCTTGATGTCGGCGGAAGCCGGCTATATCACCCGCCAAGTCTTGGCCGTGAACGGAGGTCTGTGCTGATGAAGCGCGTGGTCGTAACCGGCATGGCCGGCATCACCTCCCTGGGCAGCGACTGGAACACCATCGCCGCCAACTTTCGCGCCAACCGCAGCGGCATCCGGCGCATGGACGAGTGGGACCGTTTCAGCGAATTGAACACGCGCCTGGCCGGGCCGATCGACGACTTCGTCGTGCCCGCGCACTGGACCCGCAAGCAACTGCGCAGCATGGGCCGCGTATCGCGCCTGGCAGTGTGGGCGGCGGAGCAGGCGCTGAAAGACGCCGGCTTGCTCGGTGACGAGTCGATCAAGGACGGGCGCATGGGCGTGGCCTGCGGCTCGTCCACCGGCAGCACCGACGAGATCAAGGCGTTCGGCAACATGCTGCTCAACTCGGTGGCCGAGGGGCTGAACGCCAACTCCTATGTCCGCATGATGCCCCACACCACGGCGGCGAATATCAGCATCTTCTTTGGCCTCACCGGGCGCTTGATTCCCACGTCCAGCGCTTGCACCAGCGGCAGCCAGGGCATCGGCTATGCCTATGAGGCGATCAAGTTCGGACGCCTGCCGCTGATGCTTGCCGGCGGCGCCGAAGAGCTGTGCCCCACCGAAGCCATGGTGTTTGACGCGCTCTACGCCACCAGCCTGAAGAACGATGCGCCACAGACCAGCCCGCGCCCCTACGACAGCGGCCGCGACGGCCTGGTGATCGGCGAAGGCGGCGGCATGCTGGTGCTCGAAGAACTGGAACACGCCCTGGCCCGTGGCGCGCATATCCACGCCGAAATTGTCGGTTTCGGCAGCAACGCCGACGGCCAGCACACCACGCGCCCGGAACAGAAAACCATGCGCCGCGCCATGGAGCTGGCCCTGGAAGACGCCGGGCTCGAGCCCTCGGTCATCGGCTACGTGAACGGCCATGGCACCGCCACCGACCAGGGCGACATCGCCGAAACCCTGGCCACCAACAGCCTGTTCGGCAGCCGCATGCCCATTAGTTCGCAGAAGAGCTTCCTCGGCCATACCCTGGGTGCGTGCGGGGCGCTGGAGTCGTGGTTCAGCATCGAGATGATGAACCGCGACCAGTACGTACACACCTTCAACCTGGATTCCGTCGACCCGCAGTGCGGCGAGCTGGATTACCTGCAAGGTGAGTTTCGCGAGATGCACCACGACTACGTGATGAACAACAATTTTGCCTTCGGCGGCGTCAACACCTCGTTGATCTTCCGCCGCTGGTCCTGACTTTTTACATCGATTGGAGAAAACGGAATGTCTTCCTTGCTACGCGCCACCCTGATCACCCTGGCCCTGCTGACCGGCGCCGGTTGCACCAGCAAACCGGTGCTCAACACCCAGCACGACTTGCCGGCGGGTGCCCAGGTCAGCGAAGAACAAGTCAAACAGGTGATCGTCACCGCCCTGCAAAAACGCGAATGGACCGTGCAACGCCTGAGCCCGCAACTGGTGCAGGCTGAGATCACCGTGCGCAATCAGTTCTACGCCGCCATCGACATCCGCTACACCCGCAACAGCTACGCCATCACCTACCGCGACAGCCGCGACCTGGGCTACAAGGACGGCAAGATCCATCGCAACTACAACCGTTGGGTGAGCATGCTGGATCGGGACATCATGGCGGGGTTGCGTTCGGCGGGGATGCAGTAACCCCGGAAACGACAAAGGGCGCCGTTCGGCGCCCTCTTCACAAACCGCTGGGCTTGTCATCGCCGCGTCCTGCCTGGCTCTGCAAGCGCTGACAAAACGCAGCTGAACTCACCGCACCCCTAGCGCGCTGCGAACCGCCGCCTTACGCGTCAACAACTCCACGAACGCCTGCGCCATCGGCGTTTGCGCGCCCTTGCGCTGCACCAGCCATACCGCCGTCACCGCCTCCTGGTCGAGCAGGGTGCGATAGACCACGCCATCGATGCGGATGCGCTGGTAGGACGCCGGCAGCACCGACACGCCCAACCCCGCCGCGACCAACCCGATGATCGTCATCGCCTCCCCGGCTTCCTGGGCAAAGCGCGGGCTGAAGCCGGCGTCGCGGGCCAGGTTGAGCAGTTGCGCGTAGAGACCGCTGCCGTAGCTGCGCGGGAAAAACACGAACGGCTCCTCGGCCAACTGCGCCAGGTGCAAGCCCCGCTCGCTGCCTTGCACCAAGGGATGATCGGCGTTGAGCACCGCCACCAGAGGTTCGCGCATCAACTCCACCACACTCAGCGAGTCCGGCAACGGCAGCGGCCGCATCAAGCCGACCTGGATCGACTCATCCACCAGCGACTCGGCTACCTCGGTGCTGCTCATTTCCTGCAAACTCAGGTGGACCGCCGGGAACGCCTGGCGAAACGCAAAGATCGCCTGGGGGATGCTCGAATTGAACGGCGCCGACGACGTGAAGCCGATCTTCAGTTCGCCCAGCTCACCCAACTGCGCCCGGCGTGCCACATCCGCGGCCTTATCGACTTGCGCCAGCACCAGTCGCGCCTCGTGCAGGAACAAGCGCCCGGCTTCGCTCAGTTCGACCCGACGGTTGGTCCGCTCGAACAAACGCGCGCCCACCTCGTGCTCCAGCGCCTGGATCTGCTGGCTCAGAGGCGGTTGCGAGATGCCCAGCACCTGCGCGGCCCGGCCAAAATGCAGCTCTTCGGCGACGGCGATGAAGTACCGCAGGTGACGTAATTCCATAGCAGCCTCATTAGGTCGTTAAAGCTATCAAACAGGTCGAATAATATATTGGAAAGAATCATTAGGCAGCTATATTCTTTTTTGCATTGCCGGTCCTGGCAGGCTTTTCCTCCCCGAGGTCCCCGTGAAATCTGCTGTCGCTCCATTCGCTCAAGAAGTCCCGTCGACTGCCCTGGATAAAAGGGTGGAGCAGCTCACTGACACGTACATCGAAAAAGGCACACCGATGTTCATGCGGACCGTGCTGGCGCTGTTCTGCGGCGGCTTCGCGACGTTTGCCCTGCTGTATTGCGTGCAGCCGATGATGCCGGCGTTGTCCCACGAATTTTCCATCAACGCGGCGCAAAGCAGCCTGGTGCTGTCGGTGTCCACGGCGATGCTCGCCCTGGGCCTGCTGATCACCGGGCCGATTTCCGACACCCTGGGGCGCAAGCCGGTGATGGTCGCCGCGTTGTTCTGTGCCGCCCTGTCCACCATCGCCAGCGGCCTGATGCCGAGTTGGGAAGGGATTCTGCTGATGCGCGCGCTGCTGGGGCTGTCGCTGAGTGGCCTGGCCGCCGTGGCGATGACCTACCTGAGCGAAGAGATCCACCCGCAGCACATCGGCCTGGCCATGGGCCTGTACATCGGCGGTAACGCCATCGGCGGCATGAGCGGGCGCCTGATCATCGGCGTGTTGATCGACTTCGTCAGTTGGCACACCGCCGTGCTGATCATCGGCGCCCTGGCCCTGATCGCCGCGACGGTGTTCTGGAAAATCCTCCCCGAATCGCGCAACTTCCGCGCCAGCAGCCTCAAGCCGCGCAGCCTGGTGGACGGTTTCGTCATGCACTTCAAGGACGCGGGCCTGCCGTGGTTGTTCCTCGAAGCCTTCCTGCTGATGGGCGCGTTTGTGACGATGTTCAACTACATCGGCTATCGCCTGCTGGCCGACCCGTATGACCTGAGCCAGGCCGTGGTCGGCCTGTTGTCGCTGGTGTACCTCTCGGGCATCTACAGCTCGGCGAAAATCGGCGCGCTGGCCGACCGCCTCGGCCGCCGCCGTGTGCTGTGGGCCACCATCGTGTCGATGCTTGGCGGCATCGGCCTGACCCTGTTCACTCCGTTGTGGCTGGTGATACCCGGCATGCTGGTGTTCACCTTCGGCTTCTTCGGCGCGCACTCGGTGGCCAGCAGCTGGATCGGCCGTCGCGCGGTGAAAGCCAAGGGGCAAGCGTCGTCGCTGTACCTGTTCTGCTACTACGCGGGGTCAAGCGTCGCCGGCACCACGGGGGGGTTCTTCTGGCATTTGGCCGGGTGGAACGGGATTGGCGGGTTTATCGTCGCGCTGTTGCTCGGCGCGTTGCTGGTGGCGTTGAAGTTGGCGAAGTTGCCGCCGCTGGCCTCGGCTTGAGGCGCAGCGCCCTAGAACGACATCCGCACCATCACCCGCTTGCCCCGGCGCTCGTGCATAACCACGGCACCGATGTGCATCACCAGCATCAGCAACAAGGCCACGCAGGACAGCACATGCACGCGGGAGTACCAGACGATGCTGGCCGGGTCACTGTGAAACGGTGCGAAGGAGACCAGGTTAAAGAGGTTGATCGGGCGATCCATCATCAGTACCCCTGTTGCCAGCACCATTGCCAACACCACATACATGGCCTTATGCACCCATAGCGCCAGGTATTCCCGTGGTGAACGCCTGACGGAAAAATCCAGGCCGTGGGTAAAGGAGCAATAAACCCGCACGACAAACACCGGGATGTACAGGGTGGTCAATGACACATTGAAAAAAAACACCCACGCTTTGACCGAGGCCGGCACGGCGAATATCGTCACGACAGAACCTGACAATAGCGCCCACACGATGATGACGGCCGAAACCCAATGCAGCAGTTTCTGGCACGTTGAATAGTCAGCGGTATTCATCCAGCGATCACCTGACAACGGACGCCAATCACTGGCGAGTGGAAAAGTTGGGCAGGATTTTTTCTTGGGCGGACAACGGCAGCCGTAGGAGAAGTCCTAAAGACCACAGACTACCAAGGCAGGACTTAACAAGAGCTGAAGCGCAACGAGCCCCCGCCTGCCGGGCAGACGGGGGCTCGATTCAGGCGGGGACGCTGGTTACTCGTGATACTGCGCCGACAACTCATGCACCGCGCGCAAGAACGCGCCGGCATGTTCCGGGTTCACTTCCGGCGTAATGCCGTGACCCAGGTTGAACACATGCCCGCTGCCCTTGCCGTAGCTGGCCAGGATGCGCCCGACTTCAGTGCAGATGGCTTCTGGCTTGGCGTACAGCACAGTCGGGTCCATGTTGCCTTGCAGCGCAACCTGGTTGCCGACGCGACGGCGGGCGTCGCCGATGTCGCAGGTCCAGTCCAGGCCCAGGGCATCCGCGCCGGCATCGGCGATGCTTTCCAGCCACAGGCCGCCGCCCTTGGTGAACAGGATCACCGGCACTTTACGGCCTTCGTGTTCGCGGATCAGGCCGCTGACGATCTTGCGCATGTAGGCCAAGGAGAACTCCTGGTACGCCGCCGCCGACAGGTTGCCGCCCCAGGTGTCGAAGATCTGCACCGCTTGCGCGCCGGCCATGATCTGGCCGTTGAGGTACGAGGTGACCGACTGCGCCAGCTTGTCCAGCAGCAGGTGCATGGCCTGCGGGTTGTCGTAGAGCATGGCCTTGGTCTTGCGGAAGTCTTTCGACGAGCCGCCTTCGACCATGTAGGTGGCCAGGGTCCAGGGGCTGCCGGAGAAACCGATCAGCGGCACGCGGCCATTGAGCTCGCGGCGGATGGTGCTGACGGCGTCCATCACGTAACCGAGGTCTTTGTGCGGGTCCGGGATCGGCAGCGCTTCGATGTCGGCCAGGGTGCTGATGACTTTCTTGAAACGCGGGCCTTCGCCGGTCTCGAAGTACAGGCCTTGGCCCATGGCGTCAGGAATGGTGAGGATATCGGAGAAGAGGATGGCCGCATCCAGCTCCGGGTAGCGGTCCAACGGCTGCAGGGTGACTTCGCAGGCGAACTCCGGGTTCATGCACAGGCTCATGAAGTCGCCGGCCTGGGCGCGGCTGGCGCGGTATTCCGGCAGGTAGCGACCGGCTTGACGCATCATCCACACAGGGGTGACGTCTACGGGCTGCTTGAGCAGGGCACGAAGGAAACGGTCGTTCTTGAGGGCAGTCATGTCGGCATCCGCAAAAAAAGTACGGGCATTTTCTCAGAGCGCGACGCAAAAGGCACGGGATGAGCCGTGCCTTTTATCTATCGGGTTGATTTACGACAATCTCTTGGGCATATCAAAACCAAATGTGGGAGGGGGCTTGCCCCCGATTGCCGTGTGTCAGTCTCTGTATCTTTAACTGGACTACCGCTATCGGGGGCAAGCCCCCTCCCACATGTTGATCCCATTTCAACTCGGGATCGGGGTCAGACCTGCAGGTAGTCCAGGATACCTTCGGCGGCGTTGCGGCCTTCGAAGATCGCCGTCACTACTAGGTCAGAGCCGCGCACCATGTCGCCACCGGCGAAGATCTTCGGGTTGCTGGTCTGGTGCTTGTACTGGCCTTGTTCCGGGGCGACGACGCGGCCCTGGCTGTCGGTCTGGATCTGGAACTGCTCGAACCACGGCGCCGGGCTTGGGCGGAAGCCGAAGGCGATGACCACGGCGTCGGCCGGGATGATCTCTTCGGAACCCGGGATCGGCTCAGGGCTGCGACGGCCACGGGCGTCCGGTTCGCCGAGACGGGTCTCGACCACCTTCACGCCTTCGACGCGGTCTTCACCGACAATCGCGATCGGCTGGCGGTTATAGAGGAATTTCACGCCTTCTTCCTTGGCGTTCTTCACCTCTTTGCGCGAGCCCGGCATGTTCGCTTCGTCACGACGATACGCACAGGTCACCGACTTGGCGCCCTGGCGGATCGAGGTGCGGTTGCAGTCCATCGCGGTGTCGCCACCGCCCAGCACCACGACCTTCTTGCCTTTCATGTCGATGAAGTCTTCCGGCGACTTTTCAAAGCCCAGGTTGCGGTTGACGTTGGCGATCAGGAAGTCGAGCGCGTCGTACACGCCCGGCAGGTCCTCGCCGGCAAAGCCGCCCTTCATGTAGGTGTAGGTGCCCATGCCCATGAACACTGCATCGTATTCGGCGAGCAGTTGTTCCATGGTCACGTCTTTGCCGACTTCGGTGTTCAGGCGGAACTCGATGCCCATGCCGGTGAACACTTCACGACGATTGCTCAGCACGGTTTTTTCCAGCTTGAACTCGGGGATGCCGAAGGTCAGCAGGCCGCCGATTTCCGGGTTCTTGTCGAACACCACCGGGGTCACGCCGCCACGCACCAGCACGTCGGCACAGCCCAGGCCCGCCGGGCCCGCGCCGATGATCGCGACGCGCTTGCCGTTCGGCTTGACCTTGGACATGTCCGGGCGCCAGCCCATGGCGAAGGCGGTGTCGGTGATGTACTTCTCCACCGAACCGATGGTCACCGCGCCAAAACCGTCGTTGAGGGTGCAGGCACCCTCGCACAGACGGTCCTGCGGGCACACCCGGCCGCAGACTTCCGGCAGGGTGTTGGTCTGGTGCGACAGCTCGGCGGCGGCGAGGATGTTGCCCTCGGCCACCAGTTTCAGCCAGTTGGGAATGAAGTTGTGTACCGGACACTTCCATTCGCAATACGGGTTACCGCACCCCAGGCAGCGGTGGGCCTGGTCGGCCGACTGCTGGGGTTTGAAGGGTTCGTAGATTTCCACGAACTCTTTCTTGCGTTGACGCAACAGTTTCTTCTTCGGATCTTTGCGCCCGACATCGATGAACTGGAAGTCGTTATTCAGACGTTCAGCCATGTTAAAACCTCATCAAACTCTTCAGGCGCATATCACTGCGGGTTGGCACGGATGCTGGAAAGCAACGATTTCAGGTTGGCAGCCTTGGGCTTGACCAGCCAGAAACGACGCAGGAAATCATCAAGGTTCTCGGCGAGGTTACGACCCCATTCGCTGCCGGTTTCCTCGACGTACTCGTCCAGCACGTGCTGCAAGTGGTTACGGTGGGATTCCATCGCTTCGCCGCTGATCCGCTGGATCTCGACCAACTCGTGGTTGACCCGGTCGACGAAGGTGTTGTCCTGGTCGAGCACGTAGGCGAAACCGCCGGTCATGCCCGAACCGAAGTTGTAACCGGTCTTGCCCAGTACTGCGACAAAGCCCCCGGTCATGTACTCGCAGCAGTGATCGCCAGTGCCTTCCACCACGGTGTGGGCACCGGAGTTACGCACGGCGAAACGCTCACCGGCGGTACCCGCGGCGAACAGCTTGCCGCCGGTGGCGCCGTACAAGCAGGTGTTGCCGATGATGGCACTGTCCTGGGTCTTGTAGACGCTGCCTTTAGGCGGAACGATCACCAGCTTGCCGCCGGTCATGCCCTTGCCCACGTAGTCGTTGGCGTCACCTTCCAGGTACATGTGCAGGCCGCCGGCGTTCCACACGCCGAAGCTCTGGCCCGCGGTGCCCGTGAAGCGGAAGGTGATCGGCGCCTTGGCCATGCCTTGGTTGCCGTGCTTGCGCGCGATTTCGCCGGAGATGCGTGCGCCGATGGAGCGGTCGCAGTTGCAAATGTCCAGGCTGAATTCGCCGCCGCTGGCGTCGTTGATCGACGAAGCGGCCATCTCGACCATCTTCTCGGCCAGCAGGCCTTTGTCGAACGGTGGGTTGCGGTCCACCTGGCAGAATTGTGGCTTGTCTGCCGGGATATGATCGCTGCCCAACAGCGGCGTCAGGTCCAGGTGTTGTTGCTTGGCGGTCTGGCCTTCGAGGATGTCCAGCAGATCGGTGCGGCCGATCAGCTCTTCGAGGGAGCGCACGCCCAGCTTGGCCAGCCACTCACGGGTTTCTTCGGCGACGTAGGTGAAGAAATTCACCACCATGTCGACGGTGCCGATGTAGTGATCCTTGCGCAGCTTCTCGTTCTGAGTGGCGACGCCGGTGGCGCAGTTGTTCAGGTGGCAGATGCGCAGGTATTTGCAGCCCAGGGCGATCATCGGCGCGGTGCCGAAGCCGAAGCTTTCGGCGCCGAGGATCGCGGCCTTGATCACGTCGAGGCCGGTTTTCAGGCCGCCGTCGGTTTGCACCCGGACCTTGCCGCGCAGGTCGTTGCCGCGCAAGGTCTGATGCGTCTCGGCCAGGCCCAGCTCCCACGGTGCGCCAGCGTACTTGATCGAGGTCAGCGGCGAAGCGCCGGTGCCGCCGTCGTAGCCGGAGATGGTGATCAGGTCGGCATAGGCCTTGGCCACACCGGCGGCGATGGTGCCCACGCCGGCTTCGGCGACCAGTTTCACCGAGACCAGGGCCTGCGGGTTGACTTGTTTGAGGTCGAAAATCAGCTGCGACAAGTCTTCGATCGAGTAGATGTCGTGGTGCGGCGGCGGCGAAATCAGGGTCACGCCCGGCACCGCATAACGCAGCTTGGCGATCAGACCATTGACCTTGCCGCCTGGCAGCTGGCCGCCTTCACCGGGCTTGGCGCCCTGGGCGACTTTGATCTGCAGCACTTCGGCGTTGACCAGGTATTCCGGGGTTACACCGAAACGGCCAGTCGCCACTTGCTTGATTTTCGAGCTCTTGATGGTGCCATAGCGCGCCGGGTCTTCGCCGCCTTCGCCGGAGTTGGAACGCGCACCCAGGCGGTTCATGGCTTCGGCCAGGGCTTCGTGCGCCTCGGGCGACAAGGCGCCCAGGGAAATACCGGCGGAGTCGAAGCGCTTGAGGACCGATTCGAGCGGTTCGATTTCGCTGAGGGCCAGCGGCGTATCCAGGGTTTTCACCTTGAACAGGTCGCGGATCATCGACACCGGACGGTTATCCACCAGCGCGGTGTATTCCTTGAACTTGGCGTAGTCGCCCTGCTGCACAGCGGCTTGCAGGGTGCTGACCACGTCCGGGTTGTAGGCGTGATACTCGCCACCGTGTACGAACTTGAGCAGGCCGCCTTGCTGGATCGGCTTGCGCGCACTCCAGGCTTCGGCCGCCAGGGCTTTCTGCTCGGCTTCGATGTCGACGAAACGCGCACCCTTGATGCGGCTCGGCACACCACGAAAGCTCAGCTCGCAGACTTCTTCCGACAGGCCAATGGCCTCGAACAACTGCGCGCCACGGTAGGAAGTGACGGTGGAGATGCCCATCTTCGACAGGATCTTCAGCAGGCCCTTGGTGATGCCTTTGCGGTAGTTCTTGAACACCTCGTAGAGGTCGCCCAGCACTTCACCGGTACGGATCAGGTCACCGAGCACTTCGTAGGCGAGGAACGGGTACACCGCCGAAGCGCCGAAACCGATCAGTACCGCGAAGTGGTGCGGGTCGCGGGCGGTGGCAGTTTCCACGAGGATGTTGGAGTCGCAGCGCAGGCCTTTTTCGGTCAGGCGGTGATGGACCGCGCCGGTGGCCAGGGAGGCGTGGATCGGCAGCTTGCCCGGTGCGATGTGACGGTCGGTCAGCACGATCTGGGTACGCCCGGCGCGCACGGCTTCTTCGGCCTGGTCAGCGACATTGCGCACCGCGGCTTCAAGGCCGAGGCTCTCGTCGTAGTTCAGGTCGATGATCTGGCGGTCGAAGCCCGGACGCTCCAGGGTCATCAGCGAACGCCACTTGGCCGGGGAAATGACCGGCGAGCTGAGGATCACGCGGGAGGCGTGCTCAGGCGATTCCTGGAAGATGTTGCGCTCGGCGCCGAGACACACTTCCAGGGACATCACGATGGCTTCACGCAGCGGGTCGATCGGTGGGTTGGTCACCTGGGCGAACTGCTGGCGGAAATAGTCGTATGGCGTGCGAACGCGCTGGGACAGCACGGCCATCGGCGTGTCGTCGCCCATCGAGCCGACCGCCTCGTAGCCTTGCTCGCCGAGCGGACGCAGCACCTGGTCGCGCTCTTCGAACGTGACCTGATACATCTTCATGTACTGCTTGAGCTGGTCGATGTCGTAGAACGCCGAACCGTGGTCGTTGTCTTCCATGGTCGCCTGGATGCGCAGGGCATTCTTGCGCAGCCATTGCTTGTACGGGTGACGGGACTTCAAGCGGTTGTCGATCGCATCGGTGTCGAGGATCTGCCCGGTTTCGGTGTCCACGGCGAGGATCTGGCCAGGGCCGACGCGGCCTTTGGCGATCACATCTTCCGGCTGGTAGTTCCACACGCCGATTTCCGACGCGAGGGTGATGAAACCGTTGGTGGTGGTCACCCAACGCGCCGGGCGCAGACCGTTACGGTCGAGCAGGCACACCGCGTAGCGGCCGTCGGTCATGACCACGCCGGCCGGGCCGTCCCACGGTTCCATGTGCATCGAGTTGTACTCATAGAACGCCCGCAGATCGGGGTCCATGGTCTCGACGTTCTGCCACGCAGGCGGAATGATCATCCGCACGCCACGGAACAGGTCGATGCCGCCGGTGACCATCAGTTCGAGCATGTTGTCCATGCTGGAGGAGTCGGAGCCGACGCGGTTGACCAGCGGGCCGAGCTCTTCCAGGTCCATCAAATCGTTGGCGAACTTGGTGCGACGGGCCACGGCCCAGTTGCGGTTGCCGGTGATGGTGTTGATCTCGCCGTTGTGGGCGAGGAAGCGGAATGGCTGGGCCAGCGGCCATTTCGGCAGGGTGTTGGTGGAGAAGCGCTGGTGGAACACGCAGATCGCGGTTTGCAGGCGCTCATCGCTCAGGTCCGGATAGAAGGCGGTCAAGTCCGCCGGCATCATCAGGCCTTTATAAATGATGGTCTTGTGCGAAAAGCTGCAGATGTAGTGGTCGGTGTCGGCGGCATTCGACACGGACGAGCGACGACGCGAGGTGAACAGCTTGATCGCCATGTCCTGGTCGCTCAGGCCGTCGCCCGCGATGAACACTTGTTCGATCTGCGGCAGGCGCTCCAGGGCCAGGCGGCCGAGCACACTGGTGTCGATCGGCACTTTGCGCCAGCCGACGAGTTGCAGGCCAGCCGCGAGGATTTCGCGGTTCATGTTCTCGCGAGCGGCTTCGGCTTTGACCGGGTCCTGGTTGAAAAACACCATGCCCACGGCGTACTGCTTGGGCAGCTCGACCGCGAAATGCTGTTTGGCGATGGCGCGCAGGAACAGGTCGGGCTTTTGAATGAGCAAGCCACAACCGTCACCGGTCTTGCCGTCGGCGTTGATCCCACCGCGGTGGGTCATGCAGGTCAGGGCCTCGATGGCCGTTTGCAAAAGGGTATGACTGGGCTCGCCCTGCATATGGGCAATCAGGCCGAAACCGCAGTTATCCTTGAATTCATCGGGTTGGTACAGACCTGCTTTCATAGACACTTTCTCACCAGGCTGCCTCTTATATCGAGGCAAATTTCTTTTCAATTCAACCAGTTACCTTCCACGCCGAACGTTCGCCGGCTTTGCAGGGGCAAAAGGGAGGTCATTGTACACACCGACACAGACGCTCACAAATTTAGCGACGAGATGTCGCAAATCTATGTCGCATTTATGAAAGGTTTAAAGCGATATGCTGTGCTAGTCAAAACTTTTTTTAATTTTGACCGCTACGACTCAAAAGCCACTGTGACGCAGACACCACAATGCGCGCGGCCTTGAGGGCTGCACGCACTTGCGGTTTTTTTTGAGGTGCCGGGAGGGCGGCCTGGGTAAGGCCGCCGAATCTTCAGCGAGTTGCTGCCAGTTCTTGTTGAACGCTGGCAACAGTGCGAGGCCAAGGTTTACCAGCCTGAACCTTCGCTGGCAAGGCTTTGATAGCGGTATCGGCGGCGGCACGGCTGGAGAAGCTGCCGTAAGTGATCACGTAAAGCGGCTTGCCGTTGAGCACCTTCTTGAAATAACGGTACTCGCCGCCCTGCTCTTTGACGAAGGCTTGAGCATTGGCTTCAGAGCTGGTGCCGAGGATCTGCACCACGAAGTTACCGCTGGGCTGGCTGGTGTACCAGCTGCTGCCGGTGGCGCCGGCCTTGGCGACAGTCACCGGTTTTTCCGCCGGTTTGGCGGCCGGGGCCGGAGCTGGCTTGGCGACAGGCGCTGGCGCGACCGGCTTGGCGACAGGCGCCGGTTTGGCGGTCGCGACCGTAGGCGCAGGTACAGGCACAGGCGTTGGTTTTGCCGCCGGTTGACCGGCAGGCACGCCCACTGGCGGCGCGGTGGTGGTCACGGTCGGCGGTGTGCTGCTGGAGCCTTCCACTGGCACGCCGTCGTCGCCTTCGGAGATACCGCCGGCCGCTTCGGCGAGCGGGCCGCGCATGACAGGCTGACCGACCATCGGCAGGTTGGTCGGTTGGCCGGAGTTGGCGAACTCGACATTCGGCGTGGGTTTACCCAGTGGTAACTGCGCCTGTTCGGTTGGCGCGCCGGCAGGCGTCGGTGCCTTGCTGCGACCCGGGATCAACCAGGCGGCGGCGACAGCGACCACGACAACGGCGGAAATAGCCAATACGTGCTTTTTAGGCATAGTGAACCCCATCTTTGGACGCTTGACCGCAGAGCGGCTGGCAATCATGGCTTCAATCATCGCATCGCGGGCAACCTGGTTGATGGTGCCAGGCCAGCCGTCGGAGCTTTCATGAATATCAGAGATCTGCTGAGCGGAGAAAAGTTCGATGCCCTGCCCGGCGCCTTCGAGGCGTTGTGCCAGGTATTCACGGGTTTCTTCCTCTTCATACGGCTGCAATTCGATGACGTGGAACAGCTCCTGCTCGCCGCTGATCTGCTCCAGAGCGGCGATCAGGGACGATTCACCGAACAGGAACACATGCGGACGACCTTCCGGCGTACCCGCCGCCAGCGCCAGCAGCGCTTCGAGGGCCGACTCGTCAAGCTGCTCGGCGTCGTCCACCAGCAGGTAGACTTCCTGGCCGGTCAGGCCCAGTTGCACCACTTGCTTGAGAATCGCATTCGGCTCGGCGCTGGCAACGTCCAGGGCCTGGGCCACCTGACGCAGCACGCCCGCAGCATCGCCGGCGCCACGCGCCGACACCACTACGCTTTGCACCGATTGCTTGTTAGTGCTGGCGACCAGCGCCTGGCGCAGCAGGGTCTTGCCGCTGCCCAGCGGGCCGGTGACGACCAGCAACAGCTGGCTGTAGCGCGCGAGGTGATGCAACTGCCCGAGCACCGACTTGCGCTGCGCAGGGAAGAATTTGAAACCAGGCACCCGTGGAGCGAAGGGGTCGTGGCTTAACTGGTAATGGCCGAGGAACGCCTCGTCGGCATGCAAACTAGTCATCGGGCTCTTATTAACCTTTAAGCTGGGCCAGGGCGCGGTAATCCGCTCCCAGCGTGGCCTGTAGAATCTCTTTCGGATAATCGTCGGTCACCACCGCTTCGCCCATGCGGCGCAGCAGCACCAGTCGCAGTCGACCGTCGATCACTTTCTTGTCTATCGCCATATGTTCGAGGAAATCCGCCTCGCTCATTTCCTCGGGCGGGATCACCGGCAACCCGGCGCGCTGGAACAGGCGGATGCCCCGATCCCGCTCCTGGGCGCTGATCCAGCCCAGGCGTTGCGACATCTCCAATGCCATCACTGTGCCAGCCGCTACGGCTTCCCCATGCAACCACACACCATAGCCCATGTGCGTTTCGATCGCATGGCCGAAGGTGTGGCCCAGGTTCAAGGTGGCCCGTACACCGGACTCCCGTTCGTCGGCATTCACCACCAGCGCCTTGGCCGCACAGGAACGGGAGATCGCTTCGGTCAGCGCCACCTGGTCCAGCGCGCGCAGGGCGTCGACATGTTCTTCCAGCCAGGTCAGGAACGGCTCGTCGCAGATCAGCCCGTACTTGATGACTTCCGCCAGGCCCGCCGACAGCTCGCGCGGGGGCAAGGTGTTGAGGGTCGCGGTGTCGATCAGCACAGCCTGGGGCTGGTAGAACGCGCCCACCATGTTTTTGCCCAGCGGATGGTTGATGCCAGTCTTGCCACCCACCGACGAATCGACCTGGGACAGCAAGGTGGTCGGCACCTGGATGAAATCCACGCCGCGCTGGTAACAGGCGGCCGCAAAACCGGCCATGTCACCAATCACGCCGCCACCGAGGGCGACCACGGTGGTGCGCCGGTCATGGCGTGCGGTCAGCAGGCCATCGAAGATCAGTTGCAGGGTTTCCCAGTTCTTGTGGGCTTCGCCGTCGGGCAGCACCACGGAGATCACCGAGTACGCCGCCAGGCTGCGGCTCAGACGCTCAAGATACAGCGGCGCGACCGTTTCGTTGGAGATGATCGCCACTTGCCGCCCGGCAATATGCGGTGCGAGCAACTCGGGCTGGTCGAGCAGACCTTCGCCAATATGGATCGGGTAGCTGCGCTCGCCTAGATCGACCTTAAGTGTCTGCATGTGTCCCCGCGTTGAAGATGTATTAACGACCGGCAACGTCGTGATCCGACGTCGCCTGATGGCTCTACGCCACACCCCACAGGGTGATGACGCGCCGCCGAGAATAGCGCATTTCGGGCCTGGCTTTAACGGGGTGGCAGCCGTTGCAGGCGCTCGAGAATGTCGAGCACCACCATCCGAGGTGGCCGCTCATCGGTTTCCACCACCAGATCGGCGATTTCCCGATACAGCGGATCGCGCAGCGCCAGCAGATCCCGCAGGGTCTTCGCCGGGTCGGCGGTACGCAGCAGTGGGCGATTGCGATCACGCGCGGTGCGCCCCACCTGCTGCTCGACCGACGCATGCAGATAGACCACCCGACCACCGGCATGCAATGCCCGGCGGTTCTCCTCGCGCATCACGGCACCGCCGCCGGTCGCCAGGACCACGCCATCGCAAGCGCACAGCTCGGCAATCATCGCCTGCTCACGGTCACGAAAGCCCAGTTCGCCTTCCTTATCGAAGATCCACGGGATATTGGCACCCGAGCGCACTTCAATTTCCTTATCGGAGTCTTTGAATGGCAGGCGCAGCTCTTTGGCCAGCAAACGGCCGATGGTGCTTTTTCCAGCACCCATCGGTCCTACAAGAATCAAATTTCGCACAGAATCAACGACTCACAGCAATCGCCTGGTTATTCATAATACGCGGAGTCAGGAATACCAGCAGCTCGGATTTTTTTTCTGCCAGCACATCGCGCCGGAAAAGGCGGCCAAGATACGGCACATCGCCCAAAAATGGCACTTTATCTAGCACTTTGCTTTGGGTATTGGAGAAAACTCCGCCGATGACGATGGTCTCGCCGTCCCTGACCAGCACCTTGGCGTTGACCTCGTTTTTCTTGATCGGCGGTACGTCGTTGAGCTTGTTCAGGTAATCCGGCTCATCCTTGGTGACTTTGACCTCCATGATCACGCGGTCGTCGGGGGTGATTTGCGGGGTGACTTCCAGGGACAGCGAAGCCTCCTTGAACGACACCGAGGTGGCGCCGCTGGAGCTGGATTCCTGGTAGGGAATCTCGGTGCCCTTGAGGATGCGCGCGGTCTCCTTGTCGGACGTGACCACCTTGGGCTGCGAGACAATCTCGCCGTTGCCGGTTTTTTCCATCGCGGTCAGTTCCAGGTCCAGCAGCAGGTTGTCGGTGATAAACGCGACACCCAGGCCAGAAGTGTTGGTGAGCGCCCCCAAGTCGACAAAGGGCGAGCCGGACGGGTTTTCCACAGGCTCGGTGCCTGGCTCCGGAGGTTTCTCGACACCGCCGGCGCCCCAGTTGCCGCGATTGATCCGCCCTCCCCAGCGCACGCCCAGGCTTTTGTCGTAGTCGACATTGGCCTCGACAATCCGCGCCTCGATCATCACCTGGCGCACCGGAATATCCAGCTGCGCCACGATGCGTCGCAGCTCTTCCAGGCGTTCGCCGGTCTGGTAGGCAATGATGTTATTGGTGCGGTCATCCACCGCCACCGAGCCGCGTTCGTCGGTGGCGCCTTCCAGGCCGGTCACCGATTGGAACAACTTGGCCAGGTCCGCAGCCTTGGCGTAATTGACCTGCAACAGTTCGCGCCGCAACGGCGCCAGTTCAGCCATCTGCTTGCGCGACTCCAGCGTCAGCAGCTCGCGCGCGGCCAACTCGTCGGCGGGCGCCACCAATAGCACCCCGGCCTTCACCCGCTGGTCCAGCCCCTTGCTTTGCAACACCAGGTCCAGCGCCTGATCCCAAGGCACGTCCTTGAGCCGCAGGGTGATCGAACCTTGCACATCGTCGCTGGCGACCAGATTCAGGCCCGCCACATCGGCAATCTGCTGCAACACGGCGCGCAGCTCGATGTTCTGGAAGTTGAGGTTCAGCTTGTCGCCAGTATAGGTACCTGATGCCGCACCGCCGGGAGGCGGCAGCTGGATCAGATCCACACGATTGGGCACAGCAGCAGCCATCGGTGCCGTGAACGCTATCCATAGCGCCACACCGAAGGACGAGAAAGTCCTTTTCATTGTTTGATTCCGTTATGAGTTGACGTTCAGCACGAGGGTCCGCGGGCGTTCCAGCCACGCGCCCTGTTCATCGGGAAACAATTCGAGCAATTTCACATGGCCCTCATCAATAGCCGTGACCCGACCGTGGTCCGGCCCCAAGTAATCGCCGACCGCCAGCCTGTGGACGCTGGCGGCGGCACGCAGCAGGGCGAAGGTCTGCGCGCCTCGGGACAGCGTGCCGACCATTTCGAACTGGTCGACGGCGATACCTTCCAGGGCGCCGCGGGCACGCCCGAGGTCCGGTGCGAGCGCGGGCCGGCCAGGTACGTGACCGACCTGCAAGGCACGCGGCTGGAACGGATCACGCAAGGCCAGCGCGTCATAGATAAAGCGCGGCCCCGGCTCGACGGCCGGGGCCGACTGACCGCCCGACGACGGATTGCGATAGGTCTTGGCCACCAACTCCAGGCGCAACCCGGCCGCATCAGCCCGAAGCGCCACATCATGCACCGTGACGATGCGCGGCAAGCCGCCCAAAGCGCTCACAAACATCGCCAGGTCGTGATAAGCCCCGGTGACGCCCAGGCGTAACGGCTGCTCGATATAGAGCGGCCGGGGCTGTTCATCCAACACCACGATAGCGTCGACGAGCACCCCATTGGCCGCCCCCAGGCGAGCGATATCTTCGAGCAATGCGGGCACCTCGGATGCACTGGGCAACTGCTGCATCAGCCCGGCAAAACGCGCCTGCATCGCCTGAAACCGCTGGCTGCGCGCCTCCAGGCTGGCGGCAAGGCCAGCCTTCTGGGCCACCTGTCGCTGCAAGACGACGCCCTGCGCCTCAACCGTCTGCAACCGTTGCCGCGAGGGGCTCAGGTACGTCCCATCGCCCACCCACAGCACCAGGCCAGCGAGCGCGCAGCCGAGCACGACCTTGGCGGGCAAGGGCCATTTCGCAGCGTTGTGGGTGAGAGCGGAAAAGTCGAGCCTGGGCAGGCTCACGGTTGAGCCTCGGCGGACTCTCCCTGGCGCACCATCAATTGAAATTCGTTGCCGCCCTGGCCATCTTCCATCCGCACATGTTGCAGCCGAGTGGCATGGGCGCCTTCGGAGGCTTGCAGGCGGCGCATCAGTTGGGCGATGTCCTGGCTGGAATCGGCGCTGCCACGGATGCTGACCGTATCGCCCTTCGCCACGACCTCGTGCAAATGCACGCCATCTGGCATCGCGCGGGCCAACTGATCCAAGAGCTGGGCACCGGCCGAGCGGGCTTCGTTCAAGTCCTGCACGACCTTCATGCGCTCCGCCAATTGCTGGCTTTGTTCCTGCAGGTCATCGATGGTCTTGATGCGCGAGTCGAGGACGGCAGCGTCCTTGTCCAGGTGGCTATTGCGCGTCACTTGTCGATCGATCGCCCGGTCGATCACCTGATCGGCCAACCACACGGTTGCGAACGCCACGCAGGCAAACGCCAGCAGCAACCCCAGAAAGAATTTGCGCCGCCGTTCCGCCAGCGCCTGGCGCCAGGGCAAAAGGTTGATTAGTGTCTTCAAGCGAAACTCCTCAGGGCCAACCCGCAAGCAATTCCCATCCCGCGGGCATCCGCGGCCCATTGTGCGCCATCGACTCGATGGCCCGGCGTGAAGCTGGCGAAATCCTGACTGCAAGCGCGTGCGAATGCAAATGCTTCCACATCCACCACCTTCGGCACCAGCCCAGCCAGGGTCAAAACCGCGACCCGAGCCTCTACCTGGGCCTTATGGCACGCCGCGAGCAATACATCAACCCGTGCCAGGTTCTGGGCCGACGGCCCGCGAACCTGGAAATCCAGGGCCATCTCATCCAGCGGATAAGGGATGTACTGGTCGGCCTCCATCTGGATCATCCAGGTCATTTCTTCCTCACTGAGCCCCGCGTCCAACTCGATCACCCGGGTAATCACCGAAGCTCCCGCCACGGCCACGGCCGCTCGGCGGGCCGAGGTGCGCGAGCGGGCCAATGCCTGGGACAACGTCTGCCCCACGCCGTCGAGGTCGAGCACGCTGCTGTCGACCACCGCCTGGGGCGGTAGCGCCTGTGTGGCGTAGCTTTGCACGTTGTAGCCGGTGGGCGAGCGGCCAAGTTCGATCAACCGGATGCCGGTGTCCTGGATGTCGACACCCAGGACGGTATCGACTTTTCGCCTGAAAAATCCCTTTTCCATAAAACTCCCTAAAACTTTCCCTGTCATACCGCCTGATTGGCGCGTGGCAGCGTGCATTCGGTCGCCTTGTTTGCGAGGCGCGAATGACGCCCCAAGCCGAAAATGCTTTAATGCCCAGCGTTTTTTCCCGCTTTTTATCTGCAGCCAGGGTCGATTCATCGTTTGCCATGCATGCCCCGGCGCCTAACCCATTCTTTTCTCTGGAAATCCAAAAGCCTTGATTCGTCTGCTGAAGTTTTTCGGGTACTCCATTGTCGCCATCGTTTGCGGGCTGCTGCTCGTCCTCAGCGGCGCCTACCTCTACCTTAGTCCGGGATTGCCCTCCGTAGAGGCCCTGAGAAGCATCCAGTTGCAGATTCCTTTGCGGGTCTATAGCAGCGATGAAAAACTGATCGCAGAGTTCGGCGAAATGCGCCGTACCCCGATTCGTTTCGCGGATATTCCACCCAACTTCATCAACGCCCTGCTGTCGGCCGAGGACGATAATTTCGCCAACCACTACGGCGTCGACCCCAGCAGCCTGGTGCGGGCCGCCACGCAATTGGTAAAAAGCGGACACATTCAATCCGGCGGCAGCACGATCACCATGCAGGTGGCGAAGAACTTCTTCCTCACCAGCGAACGCAGCTTTTCACGCAAAGCCACCGAGATCCTGCTGGCACTGCAGATCGAGCGGCAGTTGACCAAGGACGAGATCCTTGAGCTGTACGTCAATAAAATCTACCTGGGCAACCGCGCCTACGGCATCGAAGCCGCGTCCCAGGTCTACTATGGCAAGTCGATTCGCGACGCCAGCCTGGCGCAGATGGCCATGATTGCCGGCCTGCCCAAGGCGCCCTCGCGCTTCAACCCGCTGGCCAACCCGGCACGCAGCAAAGAGCGGCGCGACTGGATTCTGGGGCGCATGTACAAGCTGGGCAAAATCAGCCAGAGCGCCTATGAAAGCGCGGTGGCCGAGCCGCTGAACGCCAGTTACCACGTACCGACCCCGGAAGTGAACGCCCCTTATATCGCGGAAATGGCACGGGCCGAGATGGTCGGCCGTTATGGCAGCGAGGCCTACACCGAAGGCTTCCGTGTGACCACGACCGTTCCGAGCGACTTGCAGGAAATCGCCAACAACGCGGTGCATGAAGGCCTGATCACCTACGACCAGCGCCATGGCTACCGCGGCCCCGAATCGCGCCTGCCGGGCAAGACCCTGAGCGCCTGGACCACCGAACTCGGCAAACAGCGCACGATCAGCGGCCTGGAACCGGCCATCGTCACCCAGGTGAAGAAGGACGGCGTGCAGGTACTGACCCGCACCGGCGAAGCGCATGTGGCGTGGGACAGCATGAAATGGGCGCGCCCATTCCTGAACACCAACAGCATGGGGCCGATGCCCAAGCAGCCATCGGACGTGGCGCAGGTGGGTGATTTGATCCGCGTGCAACGCCAGAAGGACGACAGCCTGAAATTCAGCCAGGTGCCGGTCGCCCAAGGCGCCCTGGTCTCCCTCGACCCGCAGAACGGCGCGATCCGTGCCCTGGTCGGCGGTTTCGCGTTCGAGCAGAGCAACTACAACCGTGCCACCCAGGCCAAGCGCCAGCCGGGTTCGAGCTTCAAGCCGTTCGTCTACAGTGCCGCCCTGGACAACGGCTACACCGCCGCCAGCCTGGTCAACGATGCACCGATCGTGTTTGTCGACGAGTACCTGGACAAGGTCTGGCGTCCGAAGAACGACACCAACACCTTCCTCGGCCCGATCCGCATCCGCGAGGCGCTGTACAAGTCGCGCAACCTGGTGTCGATCCGCTTGCTGCAGGCGATGGGCGTGGGCAAGACCATCGACTACATCACCCGCTTTGGCTTCAACAAGGCGGACCTGCCGCCGAACCTGTCCCTGGCCCTGGGGACGGCGACTCTCACGCCGATGGAAATCGCCACCGGCTGGAGCACGTTTGCCAACGGCGGCTACAAGATCACGCCGTACCTGATCGACAAGATCGAAAGCCGCAATGGCGACACCCTGTTCACCGCCAACCCGCCACGGGTGCCGGGTGATGTGGTCAACGGCGTGGCCGCCAGCGATGGGCTGGCCGCACCGAGCAACGGCGGTATCACCATCGAGCCGACCCCAGGCGTCACGCCGGCGGCGAACCCGAGCGCCGCGCCTGAACCGCAGGCGCCGGCAGTGGCCGAACGCGTGGTGGATGGCCGCACCACCTACATCCTCAACAGCATCCTGGAAGACGTGATCAAGAAAGGCACCGGCCGCCGAGCACTGGCCCTGGGCCGCGCGGACATCGCGGGCAAGACCGG
This sequence comes from Pseudomonas sp. GW704-F2, assembly GCF_059423025.1. Classification (NCBI taxonomy): domain Bacteria; kingdom Pseudomonadati; phylum Pseudomonadota; class Gammaproteobacteria; order Pseudomonadales; family Pseudomonadaceae; genus Pseudomonas; species Pseudomonas sp. GW704-F2. Next base: position 157,467 of record NZ_JBWKXO010000005.1, read on the forward strand.
TACCACCAACGAATCCAAGGACGCCTGGTTCTCCGGCTACAACGCCGACTACGTGACCACCGTATGGACCGGCTACGACCAGCCGGAAAGCCTCGGCCGCCACGAGTTCGGCGGTACCGTCGCGCTGCCGATCTGGATGAGCTACATGGGCGCCGCCTTGAAGGACAAGCCGCTGCATACCCAGCCGGAACCGGAAGGCATCCTCAGCCTGCGGATCGACCCGATCAGCGGCCGCGCAGCATCGCCGAGCACGCCGAATGCGTACTTCGAGCTGTTCAAGAGCGAGGACACGCCGCCGTCGATCAACGAGCTGGGCAATGGCGTGGCGCCGGGCAGCCCGCTGCCGGCGGATGAGGCGGCACCGATCGATCTGTTCTAAGCCCATGCGGTCAACCCTGTGGGAGGGAGCTTGCTCCCGATGGCGGTGTGTCAGTCACCAGGTTCATTGACTGACAGTCCGCCATCGGGGGCAAGCCCCCTCCCACATTTGGTTCTGCGCAGGCCTTGGGTTTATAGCCAGACAGCAAAAAGCCCCGACTCGCAAGAGCCGGGGCTTTTTGTTGGTGCGCTACAACGGCTTAGCCGTTGAACACATCATCCACGCTTTGCAGCGGGTAGTTTTTCGGATACGGCAGGGTGGCCACACCGGTCTCGATCGCAGCTTTGGCCACGGCGTCGGAGATCACGGTGATCAGGCGCTTGTCCATTGGTTTCGGAATGATGTACTCACGACCGAATTCCAGCTTGGCGCCACCGTAGGCATCGCACACGTCCTGAGGCACCGGCAGCTTGGCCAGTTCACGCAGGGCGTTGGCGGCCGCTACTTTCATTTCTTCGTTGATGCGCTTGGCGCGAACGTCCAGGGCACCGCGGAAGATGAACGGGAAGCCCAGCACGTTGTTGACCTGGTTCGGGTAGTCCGAACGGCCGGTCGCCATGATCACGTCGTCGCGGGTGGCGTGTGCCAGTTCCGGCGCGATCTCTGGGTCCGGGTTGGAGCAGGCGAACACGATCGGGTTGGCTGCCATGGCCTTCAGGCCTTCAGCGCTCAGCAGGTTCGGACCGGACAGGCCGACGAATACGTCGGCACCGTCGAGGGCCTCAGCCAGGGTGCGCTTGGAGGACGGATGCGCAAACATCGCCTTGTACTGGTTCAGGTCGGTACGCTCGGACTGGATCACGCCCTTGCTGTCGACCATGTAGATGTTTTCCAGCTTGGCGCCCATGCTGACGATCAGCTTCATGCACGAGATGGCCGCAGCGCCAGCGCCCAGGCAGACGATCTTGGCGTCAGCCAGGGTTTTGCCAGCGATTTCCAGGGCGTTGATCATGCCGGCCGCGGTAACGATCGCGGTGCCGTGCTGGTCATCGTGGAATACCGGAATGTCGCACTGCTCGATCAGAGCCTTTTCGATCTCGAAGCACTCAGGTGCCTTGATGTCTTCCAGGTTGATGCCACCGAAGGTGATGGAAATGCGCTTGACGGTGTCGATGAAAGCCTGCGGGCTCTCGGAATCGACTTCGATGTCGAACACATCGATGCCGGCAAAGCGCTTGAACAGCACGCCTTTACCTTCCATGACTGGCTTGGAAGCCAATGGGCCGAGGTTACCCAGGCCAAGAATCGCGGTGCCATCGGAAATCACTGCAACCAGGTTGCCTTTGCCGGTGTATTTGTACGCCAACTCAGGGTCACGGGCGATTTCACGGACGGGCTCGGCAACGCCAGGGCTGTAGGCCAGCGACAGGTCGCGAGCGGTGGCAGTGGCTTTGGTGAGCTCTACACTCAGCTTTCCTGGACGAGGAAGGGCATGATATTCGAGAGCGGCAGTTTTCAAATCAGACATATCGGCATTCCGCTTTTACTGTTGGTCGACGGACCGCCGAGGATACTCGTGTCGTAAAGCCCCTACAAGACTGGGCAGTCACCGGTGTCAAGCGCCGTACACTACGACTTTCGGCCAAGAGCCACGGGACACAAGGGCTCAACTGTTCACAATCGACTTGAAAAATGTCTACAATTTTTCCTCGAGTGTCGATTTCAACCACCGCAATCGCGCTGGAGTGCCTGCTTAGCCGAGCAAAGCCTGATGACCGAGGCGGGCCTGGCCCCCCGCCAGCCAAATCGCGGGCACAAAAAAGGCGCCCGCAAGGGACGCCTTTTTCAACAGCTGGCAAAAGCCCATAGGGCCTTTGAGCCTTACTCTGCTGGAGTAGCAGGCTTCTTGCCGAAAGCACCAAAGCGATCTGCGAAGCGCTGTACACGGCCGCCAGTGTCCAGAGTTTTCTGCTTACCGGTGTAGAACGGGTGGCACTCGTTGCATACGTCAGTGCCCAGTGGCTTGCACAGGTTCGAACGGGTTTCGAACTTGTTGCCGCAGCTGCAGGTGACTTCGATGGTTTCGTACGCTGGATGGATACCGGCTTTCATGGTGACTTCCTCAGGCTAGCGTGCCGCCACTCGACACCATTGTCGAATACCGCACGTAATTAGGCCGCGGATTCTACCAGACCTTTTTAAACGCGCAAGCGCCGCTCTGCATCGATTCAGCACACCAAAGCCCCTTTCATCCGAAAACCGCGGCATACCCAACGCATCCCTCGTCTGCTAGGCTCCCGCCCTTCGTCATCACCCTCCTTTATAGAGAACCCCTGCGTGCCCGACGCCATTTTGCGCCTAGCCCTGCCCTCGCCCCTGCGCCGCCTGTTCGACTACCGGGCCCCGGCCGGCGTGCTGCGGGCGCAGTTGCAGCCAGGCATGCGGGTGCGGGTGCCGTTCGGGCGCAGGGAAATGATCGGCATCCTGGTGGAGGTGGCCGATCACAGTGAAGTGCCGGCGGAAAAGCTCAAGCCGGCCGTGGCCATCCTCGACACCACGCCGCCGCTGCCGCCGGCGTTGTTCATGCTGTGCCTGTGGACCGCCCAGTATTACCAGCACAGCCTGGGCGACACCTTGAGCTGGGCGCTGCCGGTGCTGCTGCGCCAGGGCGAACTGGCCGAAGCGCGCCAGGAACGCTTCTGGTCGACGGTGCCCGGCGCCCGTCTCGACGACCCGCGCATCGCCCGCGCCCCGCGTCAGCGTGACGCCCTGGCGACACTGGCGCAGCATCCCCATGGCGTGGCCCATCAGCTCTTGAGCAAGCTGATGCTGAGCAAAGACAGCCTCGACCTGCTGCTCGCCAAAGGCCTGGTGCAGGTCGAGATCCGCAAGCACGCCCCGGACCCGCGCCATGAACACTGGCTGGCCCAACCGGAATTGCCGCTGAACCCCGAGCAACGTGCGGCCTATGAAGCCATTCGCGCAGGTTTTGACTGCTTTCACGCGTTCCTGCTGGCCGGTGTGACCGGCAGCGGCAAGACCGAAGTCTATCTGCAGTTGATCCGCGAAACCCTGCAAGCGGGCAAACAGGCGCTGGTGCTGATCCCCGAGATCAACCTCGGCCCGCAGACCCTGGCGCGTTTCGAGCAGCGTTTCAACGCACGCATCGCCCTGGTGCATTCGGCGGTCAACGACCGTGAACGCCTGGAATCGTGGCTGGCGGCGCGGGACGGCGAGGCCGACATTATTATCGGCACCCGCTCGGCGCTGTTCACCCCGATGAAAAACCCCGGGCTGATCATCATCGACGAAGAACACGACGGTTCGTACAAACAGCAGGAAGGCCTGCGCTACCACGCCCGCGACCTGGCCCTGGTGCGGGCGCGTCAGGAAGACATTCCGATCGTGCTGGGTTCGGCCACGCCGTCCCTGGAAAGCCTGCATAACGCCTACACCGGCCGCTATGGCCTGCTGCGCCTGAATGAGCGCGCAGGCGGCGCCAAGCAACCGCGCTTCCTACGCCTGGATGTAAAAAGCCGGCCATTGGACAGCGGTATTTCCGGGCCGATGCAACAAGCCATCGGCCAGACCCTCGCCGCCGGCCAGCAAGTCCTGGTGTTTCTCAACCGTCGCGGCTTCGCGCCGACCTTGCTGTGCCATGACTGCGGCTGGATGTCCGAATGCGAACGCTGCGATGCGCGCATGACCGTGCACCAGCGCCATGGCGAGTTGCGCTGCCATCACTGCGGCCATGTGGAACGAGTACCGCGCCATTGCCCGCAATGCGGCAAAGTCGACCTGCGACCGGTCGGCGCGGGCACCGAACGCGCCGAAGAACGCCTGGGCATCCTGTTCCCGGACTACCCGGTGCTGCGGGTCGATCGCGACAGCACCTCGCGCAAGGACGCGATGAACCAGCTGTTCGCCACCATCCAGAAGGGTCAGCCGTGCATCCTGGTAGGCACGCAGATGCTGGCCAAGGGGCATCACTTCCCACGGGTGACCCTGGTGTCGATCCTGGATGCCGACGGCGGCTTGTTCTCCGGCGACTTCCGCGCCAGCGAGCGCATGGCGCAGTTGATCGTGCAGGTCGCCGGCCGTGCCGGGCGCGCCGAGGAGCCGGGCAAGGTGATCATCCAGACCCACCTGGCCGACCATCCGCTGCTGATCCAACTGACCGAACAAGGTTATTTCGCGTTTGCCGAGCAGGCCTTGAGCGAACGCCGCGCCGCCGGCCTGCCGCCCTTTGCCCACCTCGCGCTGCTGCGCGCCGAGGCGCACAAGCCGGGGCAGGCGGAAGGTTTTCTCGATGAAGCCTGCAGCGCCGCCGAGCGCCTGCTCGGCGAGTTGGGCCTGAGCGGCATCGAATTGCTCGGCCCGGTGCCCGCGCCCATGGAACGCCGCGCCGGACGCTACCGCGCTCAGCTACTCTTGCAGGCAACGTCCCGCGCACCGCTGCATCGGCTGTTAAGTAGCTGGTTACTTGCGCTGGAGCAAATGCCCAGCGGTCGCCAGGTGCGATGGTCGTTGGATGTGGACCCGGTCGATTTGTACTAGCCCTGTAGGAGCGAGCTTGCTCGCGAAAACCCCGAGAGCGCCACGTAAACCCGAATATCCGCGTTATCGTTGACGATTTTCGCGAGCAAGCTCGCTCCTACAAGTGGGCAGGATGCCCTTAAAAAGCCCCGCAGGTCTGGAACGGTTGGCAAGCCCGCCCTCGCCACGGATAATGCCCAGTTTTTCCACCTGCGCATCGCGCGCCACCGCTTGCGGTCGAAAGAGAACACCATGAAAGACACCATTCGCCAGCTGATCCAACAAGCCCTCACCCAACTCGTCAACGAAGGTGTGTTGCCTGAAGGCCTGACGCCGGCGATCCAGGTGGAAAACACCCGCGACAAGACCCACGGTGACTTCGCCAGCAACATCGCGATGATGCTGGCCAAGCCGGCCGGCATGAAGCCGCGCGACCTGGCGGAGAAAATCATCGCCGCGCTGCCGGCCGACCCGCAGGTGAGCAAGGCCGAAATCGCCGGCCCGGGCTTTATCAATGTCTTCCAGAACACCGAGGCCCTGGCTTCGCGCCTGGACGCGGCGCTGGCCGATGCCAAAATCGGCGTGCGCAAGGCCGGCCCTGCCGAGCGCGTGGCCATCGACCTGTCGGCGCCCAACCTGGCCAAAGAGATGCACGTCGGCCACCTGCGCTCGACCATCATCGGCGACGGAGTGGCGCGGGTGCTGGAGTTTCTCGGCGACACCGTGATCCGTCAGAACCACGTCGGTGACTGGGGCACCCAGTTCGGCATGCTGATGGCCTACCTGCAGGAAAACCCGATCACCAGCAACGAGCTGTCGGACCTGGAAAACTTCTACCGCGCCGCGAAGAAGCGTTTCGACGAATCCGAAGCGTTCGCCGACCGCGCCCGTGGCCTGGTGGTCAAGCTGCAAGCCGGCGACAAGGAATGCCTGGAGCTGTGGTCGCGTTTCCGCGATATCTCGCTGGCCCACTGCCAGCACATCTACGAACTGCTCAACGTCAAGTTGACCATGGCCGACGTCATGGGCGAAAGCGCCTACAACGACGACCTGATCAACGTGGTCAACGACCTCAAGGCCAAAGGCCTGCTGGTAGAAAGCAACGGCGCGCAGTGCGTGTTCCTCGAAGAATTCAAGACCGCCGAGGGCGAGCCGCTGCCGGTGATCATCGTCAAGGCCGATGGCGGCTACCTCTACGCCACCACCGACCTGGCCGCCGTGCGCTACCGCAGCGGCGTGCTCAAGGCGGATCGCGCGTTGTATTTCGTCGACCAGCGCCAGGCCCTGCACTTCCAGCAGGTGTTCGAAGTGGCGCGCCGCGCCGGTTTCGTCACGCACCCGATGCACATGGAACACATGGGCTTCGGCACCATGAACGGCGCCGACGGCCGCCCGTTCAAGACCCGCGACGGCGGCACCGTGAAGCTGATCGACCTGCTGAACGAAGCCCAGGAACGTGCCTACAACCTGGTGAAGGAAAAGAACCCAGAGCTGGCGGACGCCGACCTGCGCAACATTGCCCGCGTGGTGGGCATTGGCGCGGTGAAATACGCCGACCTGTCCAAGCACCGCACCAGCGACTACAGCTTCAACTTCGAGCTGATGCTCAACTTCGAAGGCAACACCGCGCCGTACCTGCTGTACGCCTACACCCGCGTGGCCGGGGTGTTCCGCAAGCTGGGCAAGGACTTCAGCGAAGTGCAAGGGCAGATCGTATTGCAAGCGCCCCAGGAACAGGAACTGGGCGCCAAGCTGGCGCAATTCGGCGAAGTGCTGAACAGCGTCGGCGAGAAAGGCACGCCGCACATCCTCTGCACCTACCTGTACGAAGTCGCCGGGCTGTTCTCCAGCTTCTACGAGAACTGCCCGATCCTCACCGCCGACGACGAAGCCCACAAGCAGAGTCGCCTGCGCCTCGCCGCACTGGCTGGACGGACCCTCAAGCAAGGCCTGGAACTGTTGGGCCTGGAAACTCTGGAGCGTATGTAAGTTGGCTGCCAAGAAAAAACCTGCACCCAAGCGCGGCGCCAGCCGCTACCAGGCACCGGCGAAGAAGCCCATTCCGGGCTGGTTGTGGATGGCCATCGGCCTCACGGTCGGCGCGTTTATCGTATTCCTGATGAAGCTGGACCCCGGCCAGGGCGATGACGTCAAACGGGTCAAACAGGAGCAGCAAAAAGCCACGAAAATGGCCGAGGCCAACAAGACCGCGCCAAGCCCGACCGCGCCGGTGAAGCCCAAGTACGACTTCTACACCCTGCTGCCGGAATCGGAAGTGATCGTGCCGCCCGACGCCGTGCCGGAGAAAACCCTGCCGACGCCGCAAGTACCGACCACGCCGGTCACCCCGGCGGAAGCGGCCAAAATCGACACGGCACGGGCCCAGGCCGCGCTGGCCGGGATCACCCCGCCGCCACCGCCGCCGGTTGCGACCACCAAGGCCGCGCCGGTGACCAAGTTCTTCCTGCAGGCGGGCTCGTTCCCGAAACAGGCGGACGCCGATCGCGTGCGTGCGCAGATCATCCTGCTGGGCCAGGCGGTCACGGTGGAGTCCGGCACGGTGAAGGAGGCGACGTGGTATCGCGTGTTGGTGGGCCCGTTCAGCAACCGCGAGCAACTGACCGTGGCACAGAAACAATTGGCCGGCGCGGGCTTTAGCAACCTGTTGTTACAACAGCGCCAGAGCCGCTGACCTACAGCCAACACCAATCAAAATGTGGGAGGGGGCTTGCCCCCGATCGCGGTGTATCAGTCGCCGAAAATATTGACTGATCTATCGCTATCGGGGGCAAGCCCCCTCCCACATTGGTTTTGGGCGGTTCTCGAGAGGGTGTCAGACCAATAGACACCATTCGTCCGTACCAACCTCCCAAGGTTGAAATCATCCCCGCTACCCCCATATCAGTTCCCACCAGGGCATTTTCGCCCCGCTGCGTGGAGACTCTCCCCTTGACCACCATCGTTTCAGTACGTCGCCACGGCAAAGTCGTCATGGGCGGCGACGGCCAGGTTTCCCTTGGCAATACCGTGATGAAAGGCAACGCGAAGAAAGTGCGTCGCCTGTACCACGGCCAGGTGCTCGCAGGCTTTGCCGGCGCCACCGCAGACGCCTTCACCCTGTTCGAACGTTTCGAAGGCCAGCTGGAAAAACACCAGGGCCACCTGGTTCGCGCCGCCGTCGAACTCGCCAAAGAATGGCGCACCGACCGCTCCCTCAGCCGCCTCGAAGCCATGCTGGCCGTCGCCAACAAAGACGCGTCGCTGATCATCACCGGTAACGGCGATGTGGTTGAGCCTGAACACGGCCTGATCGCCATGGGCTCCGGCGGTGGCTATGCCCAAGCGGCAGCCAGCGCACTGTTGAAGAAAACCGACCTGTCGGCCCGCGAAATCGTCGAAACCGCCCTGGGTATCGCTGGCGATATCTGCGTGTTCACCAACCACAACTTCACCATTGAGGAGCAGGACCTCGCCGAGTAAGCCGTAGGCTTATTCCCGCTTGAGGACCGCCAAACATTATGTCCATGACTCCCCGCGAAATCGTCCATGAACTCAATCGCCATATCATCGGCCAGGACGATGCCAAGCGCGCCGTTGCCATCGCGCTGCGTAACCGCTGGCGCCGGATGCAACTGCCTGAAGAACTGCGCGTTGAAGTAACGCCCAAGAACATCCTGATGATCGGCCCGACCGGCGTCGGTAAAACCGAAATCGCCCGGCGCCTGGCCAAGTTGGCCAATGCCCCGTTCATCAAGGTCGAAGCGACCAAGTTCACCGAAGTCGGCTACGTGGGCCGCGACGTCGAGTCGATCATTCGTGACCTGGCCGACGCTGCCTTGAAGCTGCTGCGCGAACAGGAAATGACCAAGGTCAGCCACCGCGCCGAAGACGCCGCCGAAGAACGTATCCTCGACGCCCTGCTGCCACCGGCGCGCATGGGTTTCAACGAAGAAGCCGCGCCAGCCTCGGACTCCAACACCCGCCAGCTGTTCCGCAAACGCCTGCGTGAAGGCCAGTTGGACGACAAGGAAATCGAGATCGAAGTCGCCGAAATGTCCGGCGTCGACATCTCCGCGCCGCCCGGCATGGAAGAAATGACCAGCCAGTTGCAGAACCTGTTCGCCAACATGGGCAAGGGCAAGAAGAAAAGCCGCAAGCTCAAGGTCAAGGAAGCGCTGAAACTGGTGCGCGACGAAGAAGCCGGGCGCCTGGTGAACGAGGAAGAACTCAAGGCCAAGGCCCTGGAAGCGGTCGAGCAGCATGGCATCGTGTTTATCGATGAGATCGACAAGGTGGCCAAGCGCGGTAACTCCGGTGGTGTCGATGTGTCCCGCGAGGGCGTACAGCGCGACCTGCTGCCGCTGATCGAAGGCTGCACCGTCAACACCAAGCTGGGCATGGTCAAGACCGACCACATCCTGTTTATCGCCTCCGGTGCGTTCCACCTGAGCAAGCCAAGCGACCTGGTGCCGGAGCTGCAAGGCCGCCTGCCGATTCGCGTGGAGCTCAAGGCGCTGACCCCGGGCGACTTCGAACGCATCCTCAGCGAGCCGCACGCCTCGCTCACCGAGCAATACCGCGAGCTGCTGAAAACCGAAGGCCTCGCCATCGAGTTCCTGCCGGACGGCATCAAGCGCCTGGCGGAAATCGCCTGGCAGGTCAACGAGAAGACCGAGAACATCGGCGCCCGTCGCCTGCATACCTTGCTGGAGCGCCTGCTCGAGGAAGTGTCGTTCAGCGCCGGCGACCTGGCCGGCGCGCAGAATGGCGAAGCGATCCAGATCAACGCCGCCTACGTCAACAGCCACTTGGGCGAATTGGCGCAGAACGAAGATCTGTCTCGCTACATCCTGTAAGCCTCACACAGCACTGCTTTGCTTCAATGTGGGAGGGGGCAAGCCCCCTCCCACATTTTGAAGCCGGTTTATTCAGGATCTCATCAATGTCGAAATTTCCTACTGCTGTAAACCTGCACAAAACCTCCAACACCCTCGGCCTCACCTACGGGCCCGACGAGGCCTACCAGTTGCCCGCCGAATTCCTACGGGTACATTCGCCTTCCGCCGAAGTCCAGGGCCACGGCAAACCGATCCTGCAATTCGGCAAGCTCAACGTGCGCTTGAACAAGATCGAACCGGCCGGTCAGTACGCACTGAAATTGATCTTCGACGACGGACACGACAGCGGATTGTTCACCTGGGACTACCTCTACCAATTGGCCGTGCGTCAGGATGCGCTGTGGGCTGATTACCTCGCCGAACTCAAAGCGGCCGGAAAAACCCGCGACCCGGATCAGTCAGTCGTGCGGCTGATGCTCTAGTCCAGGCTTCTTGCGCTTTAGAGGGCATTTTCTAATTCCATCTGCTTGAATGCCCACTCCTGTGGCCAACGATTGGCCCGCTTGCGAAAAAAATTAAACTCGGGTAACCAATGGAACTGGCAAGTTCCCTGCATTTGACGATGCGGTATCAACGGTCACCCGAGTCGCAGTACCTGGCTTGTGTTGTGTATCGAAACGTGGTGCGCAGCGGTACCCGGTACTCGTCTTTCGGACAATGGAGCGTCGTAGATGAGTAACAAGAATAACGATGACTTGAAACGCCAGGCCTCGGAAAACACCTTGGGGCTGAACCCGATCATCGCGTTACGTAAAAAGGACTTATTGGCCTCGGCGAAGATGGTGCTGAGCCAAGCCATCAGACAACCGTTGCACAGCGTCAAGCATGTTGCCCACTTTGGCGTCGAATTGAAAAATGTGATGTTCGGCAAGTCCGCGCTGGTGCCCGAAAGCGATGACCGTCGCTTCCACGACCCGGCCTGGAGCCAGAACCCACTCTACAAGCGTTACCTGCAAACCTACCTGGCGTGGCGCAAGGAACTGCACGACTGGATCGGTGACAGCAACCTGTCGGAACAGGACATCAGCCGCGGTCACTTCGTGATCAACCTGATGACCGAAGCCATGGCCCCCTCCAACACGGCGGCCAACCCGGCGGCGGTCAAGCGCTTCTTTGAAACCGGCGGCAAAAGCCTGCTCGACGGCCTGTCCCACCTGGCCAAGGACATGGTTCACAACGGCGGCATGCCGAGCCAGGTCAACATGGGCGCGTTTGAGGTCGGCAAGTCCCTGGGCACCAGCGAAGGTTCGGTGGTGTTTCGCAATGACGTGCTGGAGCTGATCCAGTACAAGCCGATCACCGAACAGGTCCACGAACGCCCGCTGCTGGTGGTGCCGCCGCAGATCAACAAATTCTATGTCTTCGACCTGAGCCCGGATAAGAGCCTGGCGCGCTTCTGCCTGCGCAACGGCCAGCAGACGTTTATCGTCAGCTGGCGCAACCCGACCAAGGCCCAGCGCGAGTGGGGCCTGTCGACCTATATCGAGGCGCTCAAGGAAGCGGTCGATGTGGTCACCGCGATTACCGGTAGTCAAGACATCAACATGCTCGGCGCCTGCTCCGGCGGCATCACCTGCACCGCCCTGCTCGGCCACTACGCGGCGCTGGGGGAGAAGAAGGTCAACGCCCTGACCCTGCTGGTGAGCGTGCTGGACACCACCCTGGACACCCAGGTGGCGCTGTTCGTCGACGAGCAGACGCTGGAAGCGGCCAAGCGCCACTCCTACCAGGCCGGCGTGCTGGAAGGCCGCGACATGGCCAAGGTGTTTGCCTGGATGCGCCCCAACGACCTGATCTGGAACTACTGGGTCAACAACTACCTGCTGGGCAACGAGCCGCCGGTGTTCGACATCCTGTTCTGGAACAACGACACCACCCGCTTGCCGGCGGCATTCCACGGCGACCTGATCGAACTGTTCAAGAACAACCCGCTGGTGCGCGCCAATGCCCTGGAAGTGTGCGGCACGCCGATCGACCTCAAGCAGGTCACGGCCGATATCTACTCGTTGGCCGGCACCAACGACCACATCACGCCGTGGCAGTCCTGCTACAAGTCGGCGCAGTTGTTTGGCGGCAAGGTGGAGTTTGTGCTGTCGAGCAGCGGGCATATCCAGAGCATCCTCAACCCGCCGGGCAACCCCAAGGCGCGCTACCAGACCAGCGATGGCCTGGCGGGCAAGCCGCTGGAATGGCAGGAAAATGCGACCAAGCACACCGACTCGTGGTGGTTGCATTGGCAGGCGTGGCAGGCGGAGCGGGCGGGCAAGTTGAAGAAGGCACCGACGACATTAGGCAATAAAACCTACGCCGCAGCCGAAGCGGCACCGGGGACCTATGTGCATGAACGCTAGAGCACACTTTTTCGGGATTGAAATGAGATCAAATGTGGGAGGGAGCTTGCTCCCGATAGCGGTGTATCAGTCACCAGATCCATTGACTGACCGAACGTCATCGGGAGCAAGCCCCGTCCCACACTGACCTCACTCGGACTGCAATACTTCACAGGGCTTGAGCATGCCGCAACCGTTCATCTTCCGCACCATCGACCTGGATGGCCAGACCATCCGCACGGCGGTACGCCCGGGCAAGTCGCACTTGACGCCACTGCTGATCTTCAACGGCATCGGCGCCAACCTCGAGCTGGTGTTTCCGTTCGTCCAGGCCCTGGACCCGGACCTGGAAGTGATCGCCTTCGATGTGCCGGGCGTGGGCGGCTCGTCGACACCCAAGCGGCCGTATCGCTTTCCCGGCCTGGCCAAGCTCACCGCGCGCATGCTCGATTACCTGGACTACGGCCAGGTGAATGCGGTGGGCGTGTCCTGGGGCGGCGCGTTGGCGCAGCAGTTTGCCTACGACTACCCGGAGCGCTGCAAGAAGCTGATTCTCGCCGCGACCGCCGCCGGTGCGGTGATGGTGCCGGGCAAGCCGAAAGTGCTGTGGCTGATGGCGAGCCCGCGGCGCTATATCCAGCCGTCTCACGTGGTGCGTATTGCACCGATGATTTATGGCGGTTCGTTCCGCCGCGATTCGAACCTGGCCGCCGAACACGCGAGCAAAGTGCGCTCGGCCGGCAAGCTGGGTTACTACTGGCAACTGTTCGCCGGGCTGGGCTGGACCAGCATCCACTGGCTGCACAAGATCCGTCAGCCGACCCTGGTGCTGGCCGGGGACGACGACCCGCTGATCCCACTGATCAACATGCGGATGCTCGCCTGGCGCATTCCCAACGCACAGCTGCACATCATCGATGATGGCCACCTGTTCCTGATCACCCGCGCCGAAGCCGTGGCGCCGATCATCATGAAATTTCTCGAGGAGGAGCGCCTGCGCGCGGTGATTCATCCCCGTCCGGCGGTGTAAGGACCACACCGCCGCGCAACTTGCCGAGAACCGACTATGGTTCTGAATTGGCGTGCCTGTTGATGACTTGACGAAGGAGTGTTGGCTCATGCGAGAACGACCCGTGACGAACCCGGCGCCCACCCCTGCCGTGTTCATCAATGCGCAAAATGCGATCACCGGCCTGCGCGGCCGGGACTTGCTGTCGACCCTGCGCAGCGTCGCCGCCCACGGCTTGCGCAACCCGGTGCATACCGCTCGTCATGCCCTGGCCCTGGGCGGTCAATTGGGGCGCGTGCTGCTGGGCGAAACCGTGCATGAACCCAACCCCCACGACAGCCGCTTCATCGACCCGACCTGGGCCCTCAACCCGCTGTACCGACGCAGCCTGCAGGCGTACCTGAGCTGGCAGAAGCAAACCCGCAGCTGGATCGATGACAGCACCCTGAGCGCCGATGACCGCGCCCGCGCGCACTTCGCGTTCACCCTGATCAACGATGCGGTATCGCCCTCCAACACCTTGCTCAACCCGCTGGCCATCAAGGAACTGCTCAACTCCGGCGGTAACAGCGTGGTGCGCGGCGTGAGCAACCTGTTCGAAGACATGCTGCACAACAACGGCCTGCCGCGCCAGGTCAGCAAACACGCCTTTGAAGTGGGCAAGACCGTCGCCACCACGCCAGGCTCGGTGGTGTTTCGCAATGAACTGCTGGAGCTGATCCAGTACAAGCCCATGAGCGAAAAGCAGTACGCCAAGCCCCTGTTGATCGTGCCGCCGCAAATCAACAAGTACTACATCTTCGACCTGAGCCCGGCCAACAGCTTCGTGCAGTACGCCCTGAAAAACAGCCTGCAGACCTTCATCGTCAGCTGGCGCAACCCGGATGTGCGCCACCGCGAATGGGGCCTGTCCACCTACGTGGCCGCGCTGGAGGAAGCACTCAACGTCTGCCGCGCAATCACCGGCGCCCGCGAGGTCAACCTGATGGGCGCCTGCGCCGGCGGCCTGACCATCGCCGCGCTGCAAGGCCACCTGCAAGCCAAGCGCCAGTTGCGCCGCGTCGCCAGCGCCAGCTATCTGGTGAGCCTGCTCGACAGCCAGATCGACAGCCCCGCCACCCTGTTCGCCGACGAGCAAACCCTGGAAGCCGCCAAGCGCCGCTCCTACCAGCAGGGCGTGCTGGACGGTCGCGACATGGCCAAGGTATTTGCCTGGATGCGCCCCAACGACCTGATCTGGAACTACTGGATCAACAACTACCTGCTGGGCAAGGAACCGCCGGCCTTCGACATCCTGTACTGGAACAACGACAACACGCGCCTACCCGCCGCCCTGCATGGCGACCTGCTGGACTTCTTCAAACACAACCCGCTGAGCCATCCCGGTGGCCTGGAAGTGTGCGGCACGCCCGTCGACTTGCAGAAGGTCACGGTGGACAGCTTCAGCGTGGCCGGGATCAACGACCACATCACGCCATGGGACGCGGTGTACCGCTCCACGCAGTTGCTGGGCGGCGAGCGGCGCTTCGTGCTGTCCAACAGCGGGCATATCCAGAGCATCCTCAACCCGCCGGGCAACCCCAAGGCCAACTACGTCGAGAACCTCAAGCTGAGCAGCGACCCACGCGCCTGGTACTACGACGCCAGCCACGTCGAAGGCAGCTGGTGGCCCGAGTGGCTGGCGTGGATTCAAGCGCGCTCGGGCGTACAACGCGAAACCCTCACCGCCCTGGGCAACCAGAATTACCCACCGATGGAAGCAGCGCCAGGCACATACGTGCGGGTCCGCTGAGCTCAACGATCCTATTTAAGAAGACCGGATGAAAACCCGCGACCGTATCCTTGAATGTGCCCTGCTGTTGTTCAACCACAAGGGCGAACCGAACGTGTCGACCATGGAGGTGGCCAATGAAATGGGGATCAGCCCCGGCAATCTCTACTACCACTTCCATGGCAAGGAACCGCTGGTGCTCGGGCTGTTCGAGCGTTTCCAGAGTGAGCTGGCGCCCCTGCTCGACCCACCGCCAGGCGCGCAACTGGAGGCCCAGGATTACTGGCTGTTCCTGCACCTGATCGTCGAGCGCATGGCCCATTACCGGTTCCTGTTCCAGGACCTGTCGAACCTGGCGGGGCGCCTGCCGAAACTGGCAAGAGGCATTCGCCACCTGCTCACGGCGCTCAAGCGCACCCTGGCGTCATTACTCGCACGGCTGCAGGCGGCGGGGCAGTTGGTCAGCAGCACCCAGGCGCTGGGCCAGTTGGTGGAGCAGATCACCATGACCCTGCTGTTTTCCCTGGACTACCAACGCATTCTCGACCGTGAAGGCGAGGTGCAGGTGGTGGTCTACCAGATCATGATGCTGGTCGCGCCGCACCTGTTGCCAGCGGCGCGGGAAACCACGGAGCGCCTGGCGCTGCGCTATATGGACGATCCGGGTTAAACGTGTGCCTTACAGGCACTGCGTCATTGAGGCTCACCGAACTGTCGAGTGAACTTGAACAGCTCGCAGTCACTTCTGATCCCCAACTTTCGATAAGCCGATTGTTTTTGCGTACTGATCGTACTTGCACTGCGCGAGAACCGTGCGGCAATCGAATGGACTGACCGATCATAAAAGCGCCCGACCTTCACAGGCCGGGCGCTTTTTCAGGTGCCCCGAAAAGATCAGGACTGACTGGATGGCGTCGGGGTTACCGATGCGGCAGTCGGTGCAGGCGCAGCGGTCGGTGCGGCTGCCGAGTTGGCGCTGGAAGCGGCGAGTGCCGCAGGCGCAGGCTTGGCGGCCACGGCCGGCTTCGCTGCTGCGGGCTTTTTCGCGGCGACCGGCTTCTTCGCGGCGGCAGGTTTGGCCGCTGCAGGTTTGGCGGCGACCGCTTTAGCGGCGGGTTTGGCAGCAGGCTTGGCAGCGGCTTTAGCGGCCACTGGTTTAGCGGCTGGCTTGGCCGCAGGTTTGGCCGCTGCAACTTTCGCCGCTGGCTTGGCCGCAGGTTTAGCCACGGCTTTGGCTGGCGCTTTGGCCGCAGGTTTGGCAGCCGGCTTGGCGGCGGCTTTGACCAGTGGCTTGGCGGCCGTTTTCGCAGCCGGTTTGGCGGCAGCGGTTTTAGCGGCAGGCTTGGACGCAGCAGCCTTCACCGGGGCGACTTTGGCACCGGTGAGTTTTTCGATTTGTTTGGTCAGGGTCTCGACCTTGCTGTGCAGTGCTTTCACTTCAGCACGGCTGGGTACGCCCAGTCGCGAAATCGCACTGTTAAGGCGCTTGTCGAAAGTTTCTTCCAACTTGTTCCAAGTCTCGGAAATGCTCGACTTGGCGGAACCGGCGCTGGCCTTGGCCGCATCGACTTTTTTACCCACGGTGCTTTTGGTCAACTTCTCGGCCTTCTCGCCGTCTTTAACCAACGTCTCGAAGAGTTTGCTGCCGTCACTGTCGATCTTCGAGTAAACGCCTAAACCAGCCAGCCAGATCTTGCGGGAATATTCTTCAACTTTCCCGACCCACGAGCTGCCTTCTTTCTGAGTAGTCTTTTTAACAGCCATCCCGATGTCTCCTTAGTGTTTACGCGCGACACGTTCGAGCAATGCCGTCAGCTCTTCGAGCTTAGCAGAGAGTGTCTCCACGTCATGTTTAGACGCAATGCCGATTCGATTCAAGGCACTTGCAACACGAGTGTCAAAAGCTTTTTCAACTTTATCCAGTTGAACTTCAACCCGGCCTTTGACGCTGGAGAGATTACTCTTTACTTGGTCAATCTGACTGTTGGCAGCATCAAGTTGTTCAACCGCAACTTTTTTACCTTTACTTTCAACATGTTGCCCGGTCTTTACCAGCTCTTTGAAGTACGCGCCGCCCTCGTTTCCGACCCTGGCATAGGCGCCCAGGCCTGCCAGCCAGATCTTGCGGGCATAGGTTTTAACCTCGTCCAGGGCGTGGCTCGGGGCGTCGATTTTTTTCTTCAGGGTAACTTTGGCCATGGAACACCTCACGCAAAAAGGGTGGAGGAACGGCCCGCAGAAGTTGAGGGCTTGGGCACAAAGTAGGCAGAAAAATTAGAATCGGCACCCTAACAGCAGTCGGATCAGGCCAAGGCTTTATCCAGGGCTTTCTCGATTTCAGTCTTGATGGTGCCACTCATGGCCGACATCAGCAGGCCCAGTTCTACATCGATACGCAACAGATCAGCGGCAACCTGCACCGTGCCTTTAACCCCCGAACGCTTGAGGTTCAACGTATCGCCAGACCACGAAGGCTCCAGGCCATATTGATCCTGGAGTTTCTGTGCCAGCTTCTCGGCCTTCGCCCGTGCGCCTTCTTTACCCAGGGTGTGTGCACGTTCAACAGTGATACGGGCCATTGCAACGACTCCTCTTTATAACGACTTGAACACCTGCCATGCGGCAAAAGGTCTCGGTGAGCACCTATCTTACCTTCAGCCTTGCCAAGACAAAGCAGGCCTTGGGGATTATCATGTCCCGCATTCTCTTTTGGTGACAGCGATATGACTGATCAGCGCAAAGGCAGCGATGCCGAACCCACCACTCACTTCGGCTTCAAGAACGTCCCGGAAAGCCAGAAAGCGCAGAAAGTCGCTGAAGTGTTCCACTCCGTTGCGGCCAAGTACGACCTGATGAACGACGTGCTGTCCGGCGGCATGCACCGCCTGTGGAAGCGCTTCACCATCGAATTGTCGGGCGTGCGTACCGGCAACCGCGTGCTGGACATCGCTGGCGGCACGGGCGACCTGGCGGCCAAGTTCTCCAAGCTGGTCGGCCCGACCGGCCAGGTGGTGCTGGCGGATATCAACGGCTCGATGCTCAAGGTCGGCCGCGATCGCCTGCTCGACAAAGGCGTGGCCGGCAATATCGAATTCGTCCAGGCCGATGCGGAAAAGCTGCCGTTCCCCGACAACCATTTCGACTGCGTGACCATCGCCTTCGGCCTGCGCAACGTGACCCACAAGGAAGACGCGATCCGCTCGATGCTGCGCGTACTCAAGCCCGGTGGCCGGCTGTTGGTGCTGGAGTTCTCCAAGCCGACCAACGCATTGATGTCCAAGGTCTACGACACCTACTCGTTCGCCTTCATGCCGTTGATGGGCAAGCTGATCACCAACGACGCCGAGAGCTATCGCTACCTGGCCGAATCGATCCGCATGCACCCCGACCAGGAAACCCTGAAGTCGATGATGGTGGACGCCGGTTTCGACCGCGTGACCTACCACAACATGACCTCGGGCATCGTCGCCCTGCACCGCGGCATCAAGCCCTGATGCTGTTCCAAGGCCTGCTCGCCAGCGTCGAACACGGCGTCAACCGCGTGCTGCGCCTGGACAGCACCGCCCTGGCGCGGCTGACGCACTTGAACGGCAAGATCATCGCCGTCGATTGCACGAGCCCCGCCTTGCAGCTGTTTATCCTGCCCAGCGACGAAGGCCTGTTGCTCGCGACCCATTGGGCCGCCGAGGCCGACTGCATCCTGCGTGCGCCGGCCTCGAGCCTGTTGCACCTGGCGCTGAGCCGCAACAAGACCGCCATCCTCCACGACCCCGAAGTGGCGCTGGAAGGCGACAGCGCGGTGCTGATGGACCTGGCCGCCGTGCTGCAGGACCTGGAACTGGACTGGGAATACGAACTGTCGCGCTGGATCGGCCCCGTGCCCACCCAGTTGATCAGCGGCCACCTGCGCAGTCGCACGCGCTGGTACCAGCAGGGGTTCGCCAGCCTCAACCAGAACCTCGCCGAATACCTGAGCGAAGAATCGCGCACCCTGGTCGGACAACGGGAAGCGCAAGCGCGCTTTCGTGAACTCGACAAGGCCAAAATCGACCTGGAACGCCTTGAGGCCCGCTTCGAGCGCCTGAGCCGTTCCCTTGATCCAAGCGATAACGCATGAAGCTGCTCGCCGTCCGCCGTTTGTTCCGTATCCAGCGCGTCGTAATCCGCTACCGCCTTGATGACCTGCTGTTCGCCCTGCCGTTGCCGTGGTTCCTGCTTGCCGTGCGCTATGTGTTGCCGTGGCGCTGGTTCCCGCGCAAGCCGCTGGACCTGAGCCGTGGCGCGCGCCTGCGCCTGGCCTTGCAGGATCTGGGGCCGATCTTTATCAAGTTCGGGCAGATCCTCTCGACCCGTCGCGACCTGCTGCCCGAAGACATCGCCGACGAACTGATGCTGCTGCAGGACCGCGTGCCGCCGTTCGATTCGCAGCAGTCGATGAAGCTGATCGAAGAGCAGTTGGGCCGGAAGATCAGCGACGTGTTCAGCCGTTTCGACGTCGAGCCCCTGGCCTCGGCCTCGGTGGCGCAAGTGCATGCGGCGCAGCTCAAGACCGGCGAAGACGTGGTAGTGAAGGTGATTCGCCCGGGCCTCAAGCCGATCATCGGCCAAGACCTGGCGTGGCTGTTCATTCTCGCCCGCGCCGCCGAACGCTTCTCCGCCGACGCGCGCCTGTTGCACCCGGTGGACGTGGTTGCCGACTACGAGAAAACCATCTACGACGAACTCGACCTGCTGCGCGAAGCGGCCAACGCCAGCCAGCTCAAGCGCAACTTTGAAGGCTCACCGCTGCTGTATGTGCCGCAAGTGTATTGGGACTGGTGCCGCCCTAAAGTGTTGGTGATGGAGCGCATCTACGGCGTGCAGGTCACCGACCTCGCGACCCTGGCCGACCAGCGCACCAACATGAAGATGCTGGCCGAGCGCGGCGTGGAGATCTTCTTCACCCAGGTGTTCCGCGACAGTTTCTTCCATGCCGACATGCACCCCGGCAATATCTTCGTCAGCACCCTCAACCCGTGGAGCCCGCAGTACATTGCGATCGACTGCGGCATCGTCGGCAGCCTGACCCCGGAAGACCAGGACTACCTGGCGCGCAACCTGTTCGCCTTCTTCAAGCGCGATTATCGCCGCGTGGCGCAGTTGCACATCGATTCGGGTTGGGTGCCGGCGGAAACCAAGCTCAACGAATTCGAAGCGGCGATCCGCACCGTGTGCGAGCCGATCTTCGAAAAGCCGCTGAAAGACATTTCCTTCGGCCAGGTACTGATGCGCCTGTTCCAGACCGCGCGGCGCTTCAATATGGAAGTGCAGCCGCAGTTGGTGCTGCTGCAGAAAACCCTGCTGAACATTGAAGGCCTGGGCCGCCAGCTGTACCCCGACCTCGACCTGTGGAACACCGCCCAGCCGTTCCTCGAACGCTGGATGCGCGAGCGGGTCAGCCCGAAAACCCTGCTGGGCAACCTGCAGAGCCAGGTGGAGCAACTGCCGCACCTGGCCAACATGACCCGCGACCTGCTGGAACGCATGTCCCAGCCCCACGCCAAAGACCCGACGCCGCCGTGGCACACGCGCAAGGACGACTGGTTCCTGCGCCTGCTGGGCGCCGCGCATCTGGTCGGCGGGGTGATGCTGGCCATCGGCGGGCCGCTGAATCAACTGGGCCACTGGCCGGCCGGCATCATGGTCGCCGTGGGTGTTTATCTGATCGTGCGTCGGTAGCCAATCCGGTTATACACTGTCGCAAATTGCCGGAGCCGAAGATGAAAGACTGGCTGGATGAGATCAAGTGGGACAGTGACGGCCTGGTGCCGGCCATTGCCCAGGACTACAAGACCGGGCGCGTGCTGATGATGGCCTGGATGAACCGCGAGGCCCTGAGCCTCACCGCCGCTGAGCAGCGCGCCATTTACTGGTCACGTTCGCGTGGCAAACTGTGGCGCAAGGGCGAAGAGTCCGGGCACGTGCAAACCCTGCACGAGATACGCCTGGACTGCGACGCCGACGTGGTGATCCTCAAGGTCGAGCAGATCGGCGGCATCGCCTGCCACACCGGCCGCCACAGTTGCTTCTATCGCGTGTTCGAGAACGGCGAGTGGAAGGTTGTGGAGCCGGTACTCAAAGACCCGCACGCCATTTATTCGGCAGGACACTGAACATGAGCGATACCCTGAACCGTGTGGCCCAGGTGCTGGAAGAGCGCAAAGGCGCGGATGCCGAAAGCTCCTACGTCGCCAGCCTGTACCACAAGGGCCTGAACAAGATCCTGGAAAAACTCGGCGAAGAATCCGTCGAGACCATCATCGCCGCCAAGGATGCCGAGATCAGCGGCGACTGCAGCGATGTGATCTACGAAACCGCCGACCTATGGTTCCACAGCCTGGTCATGCTCGCCCAACTGGGGCAGCATCCGCAGGCCGTGCTGGATGAACTGGACCGTCGCTTCGGCTTGTCCGGGCATGCCGAAAAGGCCTCGCGCCCGTCCGCCTGAATAACTTTTACAGAGGAATTGCAGCATGGGCATTTTTGACTGGAAACATTGGATCGTCATCTTGGTGGTGGTCGTTCTGGTATTTGGCACCAAGAAACTGAAAAACCTCGGCACCGACGTGGGCGAGTCGATCAAGGGCTTTCGCAAGGCCATGAACGACGACGAAAAACCCGCCGAACCCGCCGCCAACCCGGTGCCACCGGCCCAGCCGGTCCACCCGCAGGCGACCCAGCCGATCACCGAGCGTCGCACCTTCGACGTGCAGGCTGAAAAAGTCGAAGAGCCGATCCGCAAAGACTCGTGAGCACTGACTAATGTTTGGTATCAGCTTCTCTGAACTGCTGCTCGTCGGCCTCGTGGCCTTGCTGGTACTCGGGCCGGAACGCCTGCCCGGCGCCGCGCGCACGGCCGGTTTGTGGATCGGGCGTCTGAAACGCAGTTTCAACGCCATCAAACAGGAAGTTGAACGGGAAATCGGCGCCGACGAAATCCGCCGCCAACTGCACAACGAACACATCCTGTCGTTGGAGCAGGAGGCGCGCAATATTCTGACGCCGGTGCAGGAGCAGGCAAAGCCAGTGACACCGGTGGCCGAACACAGCATTGCGCCCACGCCCGTTGTTGAAGCAGCGCCCGCTACCCCGACCGCTCCAACCGAGCCAGCGCCGACGCCAACCGCGCCGCCCGTTCCCCATGACCCTACATTGCCGCCGCGAGCCCCATGAGCGCTGATAAACCGGAAAACGACCAGCACATGCCACTGGTCTCACACCTCACCGAGCTGCGTACCCGCCTGCTGCGTTGCGTGGCGGCGATCTTCGTGATCTTTGCCGGGCTGTTCGCCTTTACCCAGCAGATCTACACCTTCGTCTCCACGCCACTGCGCCATTACCTGCCGGCCGGCGCGACGATGATCGCCACCGACGTGTCGTCGCCGTTCCTGACGCCGTTGAAGCTGACGATGATGGTCTCGCTGTTCCTGGCGATCCCGGTGATCCTGCACCAGATCTGGGGCTTCATCGCCCCCGGCCTGTACAAGCATGAGAAGCGCATCGCGGTGCCGTTGCTGGTGTCGAGTATCCTGCTGTTCTACACCGGCATGGCGTTCGCTTACTTCCTGGTGTTCCCGCTGATCTTCAAGTTCTTCGCCGCCGCCACTCCGGCCGGCGTGGAGATGATGACCGACATCACCAGCTACCTCGACTTCGTGATGACGCTGTTCTTCGCCTTCGGCGTGGCCTTCGAAATTCCGGTGGCCGTGGTGTTGCTGGTGTGGATCGGCGTGGTCAACGTGCAGTACCTGAAGAAGATCCGTCCCTACGTGGTCATCGGCTGCTTCGTGGTCGGCATGATCCTGACCCCGCCGGACATCTTCTCCCAGACCCTGCTGGCCGTGCCGATGTGGATGCTGTTCGAGATCGGCATCCTGTTCAGCAGCCTGATCACCAAGCGTGGCGAACACCCCGACGACCAAGCCGCCGACGACAACGACCAGCCGCCAGCGACCCAGCCGTGAACCTGTTGCTGCTTGAAGAGGCCGACTTTATCGCGGCCGACCGGGTGGTCCTGCGTGACCGGCGCCTGGTGCATATGCAGGACGTCCACCGCGCGACGGCGGGCGACAACCTGCGGGTCGGGCGTATCGGCGGGCTGATGGGCAATGCCCAAGTGCTGCGCCTGGAAGCCCACGAAGCCGAGCTGCAAGTGGCCTTCGACCTGCCGCCGCCGGCCAAACTGCCGCTGACCCTGCTGCTGGCCCTGCCACGCCCGAAAATGCTGCGCCGGGTGCTGCAGACCGTCGCCGCCATGGGCGTGCCGAAGGTGGTGCTGGTCAACAGCTACCGCGTGGAAAAGAGCTTCTGGCAAACCCCCTTCCTGGAGCCCGAGGCGATTCGCGAGCAATTGATCCTCGGCCTGGAACAGGCGCGCGACACAGTGCTGCCGGAAATCGTCATCGAAAAACGCTTCAAGCCCTTCGTCGAAGACCGCCTGCCCGCCATGACCGCAGGCACTCTCGGCCTGATCGGCCATCCCGGCGATTACCCGCCGTGCCCGCGCGGTCTGGACGAGCCGGTAACCCTGGCCATCGGCCCGGAAGGCGGCTGGATACCCTACGAGGTCGACCTGCTGAGCAAGGCCGGCTTGCAACCGGTGCAACTGGGCGCGCGCATCCTGCGCGTGGAAACCGCCGTCACCGCCCTGCTCGCCCGGCTGTTCTAGCCAACCAATTCCTACAGATTCTTGCTGCGCTGCCGATAACCGTCGAATAAGTCCAAGCCTTGTTCCACGGGAGTTCGCAGCATGTATCGTTGGTTAGCCGAAAAGCTGGGGAATGTCAGCGTCAACCACAAACTGGGCGTAGGCTTTGGCCTGGTGTTGCTCCTCACCTTGTTGATCACCTTCACCGGCTGGACCGGCCTGGGCGATGTGGCCAGCCGCGGCGACAAACTGGGGTATATCTCCAGCCTCAATGTCTTGACCAAAGACCTGCGTATCGCCCGCCTGGACTATGAAATGCGCCGTGGCGAACAAGGCACGGCGGCCGTCAGCGAGCTGCTGAACCGCCTGGACAGCGGCATGAAGACCGCCCGCACGCTGATCGAACAACCTGCCGACATCGCCCTGATCGATGAGCAATTGGCCGCCGTGGAGCAATACAAGCGCGCATTCAGCGATATGGCGCAAGCCGGCGCAAGCCGCGAAGATGCGCGCAGCAAGCTGGGCAATACCGCCGACAATGCGGTGCTCAAGGTGACTGAAGTCGAGAAGTCCCTGCTGCAAAGCGACAGCGTCACCCAGTTCAATAGCGTGGTCGACCTGAGCAAGCTGATCCAGCAAGCGCGCTTCCAGGTCCGCGGTTACACCTACAGCGGCAAGGTCGAGGCTGAGCAACCCGCGCTCGACGCCATCGACAACGCGCTGAAGAAGATCACTGAACTGCAAGGCTCATTGCAGGAGCAATACCAGGCCAACCTGCAGCAGGCCAGTGTCTCGCTGCAAGCCTATCGCGCCGCCGTCAGCCAGTTCCGCGACTCCCAGGTGGCCACCGCCGTCGCACTCAAAACCATGAGCGCGCAAGGCGATGTCCTGCTGAACCGCAGCGATAAACTGACGATTTCCCAGACCGCTGTGCGCGACACCGATGCCGCCCAGGCCAAGTACCTGCTCCTGCTGGCCACCGTGCTGGCATTGATCTTTGGCCTGGTGGCCGCCTGGGCGATCACGCGCCAGATCGTCATCCCGCTGAATCAGACCCTCAAGGTGGCCGAGCGCGTTGCCTCGGGCGACCTGAGCCACGACCTGACGTCCACGCGCCAGGACGAACTGGGCCAACTGCAACGCGCCATGCAAAGCATGACCGTAGGCCTGCGCGAATTGATCGGCGGCATCAGCGACGGCGTCACCCAGATCGCCAGCGCCGCCGAGCAATTGTCGTCGGTCACCGAGCAGACCAGCGCCGGGGTCAACAATCAGAAAATCGAGACCGACCAAGTCGCCACGGCCATGAATGAAATGGCCGCGACCGTGCAGGAAGTTGCGCGCAACGCCGAGGAAGCGTCCGAAGCCGCAGTTGCAGCGGACCAGCAGGCCCGCGAAGGCGACAAGGTGGTCGGTGAAGCCATCGCCCAGATCGAACGCCTGGCCACCGAAGTCGGCAACTCCACCGAGGCCATGGGCCATCTCAAGCGCGAAAGCGACAAGATCGGCAGCGTGCTCGACGTGATCAAGTCGGTGGCCCAACAAACCAACCTGCTGGCGCTGAACGCCGCGATTGAAGCAGCGCGTGCCGGTGAAGCCGGGCGCGGCTTCGCGGTGGTGGCCGATGAAGTGCGCAGCCTGGCCCAGCGCACGCAAAAATCCACGGAAGAGATCGAAGAGCTGATCGTCGGCTTGCAAACGGGCACCCAGCAAGTGGCGACCATCATGGACAACAGCCGTGGGCTGACCGACAGCAGCGTCGAATTGACGCGCCGCGCCGGCAGCGCCCTGGCGAACATCACCCGTACCGTATCGACAATCCAGGCGATGAACTCGCAGATCGCCACCGCCGCCGAGCAACAAAGCGCCGTGGCCGAAGAGATCAACCGCAGCGTGCTGAACGTGCGCGATGTGTCGGAACAGACGTCCTCGGCCAGTGAAGAGACCGCCGCCTCCAGCGCCGAACTGGCGCGCCTGGGCATCTACCTGCAAACCCTGGTCGGACGTTTCCGCATCTGACCGGGCTGGGCGGCGACCCATCCGGGTCGCCGCACTTCAGCATCTTGTGAAATTTCCTACACGCTTATCAGCCCGCCCTCACCCCAAATCGTTTTAGCGTTTGCCTTGTTGCGCAGCGCTTTTTCAGATTTGGAGGTTCATCATGTTTCCTCGGCTGACCCGCTTGCTGGTCAACGCCAGCGTCCGACTCAAACTCGCCCTGGGTTTTGGCCAGGTGCTGGTCCTCAGTTTCATCATCGCCATGACAGGCTGGCAGGCCTTGAATGCCGCACTGTTCCGCTCCAGCAACCTGACGGTGCTGGGCCAACTGGCCGCCGACGCGGAGGCCATGCGCGCCGACCGCATCGTGTACCGAACGCTCACCGACACGGCCAGCCTGGGCAAAATGACGCGGCAGATCGAAAAAATCGACCAGCACCTCGACTACCTGTCAAAACACATGAAAGACCCGATCGACCTGCAGCGTCTCGAGGAAGCCGAACGCCTGGTAGCCGCCTTCAAAGCGGTGCTGGTGGAATTACCGCCGTTGATCGAACAGCGGGAAAACGCCCAGCCGCCGCTGCAAAAAGCCGCCCTGCAAGCCAGCGACACCCTCGCGCAACTGTCCAGCGAACTGCCTGACCAGCAAGACCAGCAGGCGCTCGACGCCATCGAAGATCTGCGCCAGGCCATGGAACAGGCCGAAGATCGCGCGCGCAGCCCCGCCTGGGCCGCCGAGTCGTTGCAGGCCTATGCCGAAGCGGTGGGCAAGGCCCTCGACGCCCTGGACGTCGCTCAAGTCGCCGTCACCAGCCTGCCCGTGGACGCCACCCTGCTCAAAACCGACCTCGCGCAATACCGTGCGCTGCTGACCACGCTCAAGCAGGCACAACTCGACACCGAGACCGTGCAAAACCGCTTTGAACAACAACTCAATCAGTTGCTGGCGCAAAGCGATCTGGTCAGCCAGGGCCAGGCGTTCAAACGCGACCGGGAAGCGCAGCACACCCGAACCCTGCTGATCAGCGTCACCCTTGCCGCACTGCTGCTGGGGGCCTTGGCGGCCTGGTGGATCGCCCGGCAAATCGCCGTGCCGTTGCGCGAGGCCTTGGCCGTCGCCAACCGCATTGCCGCGGGCGACTTAAGCGAAAACCCCGCCGTGGAGCGCCGCGATGAACTGGGCCAGTTGCAGCAGAGCATGGCGCAGATGATCCGCAACCTGCGTGGCCTGATCAGCGGCATCGGCGACAGCGCCCGGCAAATCGCCAGCGCGGCTACGCAGCTATCCACCGTCACCGAGCAAACCCGCGCCGGGGTCAACAACCAAAAGGACGAAACCGACCAGGTGGCCACGGCCATGAATGAAATGCTCGCCACCGCCCAGGAGGTCGCCCGGCATGCCGAGCAAGCGTCGATAGCGGCGAGCGAAGCCGACCAACAGACCCACCTCGGCGACAAAGTGGTTGCGCAGGCGGTGGAGCAGATCGGCCACCTGGCCAGTGAAATGGCACTGTCCAGCCGGGCGATGCTGGCGTTGCAGCAGGAGAGCCAACAGATCGGCAGCGTGCTCGACGTGATCAAGTCAGTCTCCCAGCAGACCAACCTGCTGGCCTTGAACGCCGCCATCGAAGCGGCGCGCGCGGGCAGTGCCGGGGAAGGTTTCGCGGTGGTCGCCGATGAAGTGCGCAGCCTGGCCCTGCGCACGCAGGAATCGGCCGAGGAAATTGAAGGACTGATCTTGCGTCTGCATACCGGCACCCAGCAGGTGGCGGACATCATGGACAGCAGTCGCAGCCTGACGGACAACAGCGTCAGCCTGACCCGCGACGCCGGCGACGCCCTGGCGGCCATTGCGCGCACGGTGTCGGTCATCCAGGAAATGAACCCGCAGATTGCCGCCGCCGCCGAGGAACAAAGCGCGGTGGCCGAGGAGATCAATCGCAGTGTGTTGAAGGTGCGCGATGTGTCCGAGCAAACCGCCACCGCCAGTGAAGAAACGGCGGCGGCGAGCGCTCAGTTAAGCCAGTTGAGCCTGGATTTGCAGACACTGGTCGGCAAGTTCAGGCTCTGAGGCTCACAGCACCTGGCGCAGGAAGGCCTGGGCTCGCGGGTCTTTCGGCGCGTCGAAGAACTCGGCCGGGGACGCGTCTTCGAGCAGCTTGCCGTGATCGAAGAACAACACCCGGTCCGCCACTTCACGGGCGAAGCCCATTTCGTGAGTGACGCAGACCATGGTCATGCCTTCCAGGGCCAGGGTTTTCATGACGTCGAGCACTTCGCCGACCATTTCCGGGTCGAGGGCCGAGGTGGGCTCGTCGAACAGCATCACCTTGGGCTCCATCGCCAGCGCGCGGGCTATCGCCACCCGCTGCTGCTGGCCGCCGGACAGGCGCGAGGGAAACTCGTTGGCCTTTTGCGCGATGCCGACCTTTTCCAGCAACGCCAGGGCCTTGGCTTCACGCTCTTTTTTGCCGCGCTTGCGCACGACTTTCTGCGCCAGGCACAGGTTCTCCAGCACGGTCATGTGGGGGAACAGGTTGAAGTGCTGGAACACCATGCCGACTTCGCGGCGATAGGCGTTCACGTCGGTTTTCGGATCGGCCAGTTGCAGGCCGTCGATGCTCACCGACCCCGAATCGAACTCTTCCAGGCCGTTGAGGCAGCGCAGGAAGGTCGACTTGCCGGAGCCGGACGGGCCGATCACCACCAGCACTTCGCCCTTGGCGACCTGGGTGGTGACGTGGTCCACCGCGCGCACCACATGGCCACGGGTGTCGAAGACTTTTACCAGATCGCGGACTTCAATCACTTTGCGCGAGCCTCCGCTCAAGCCGACTGGCCATTTTCGACAGCGGCAGGTTGATCAACAGGTACAGGCCTGCCACGCAGAACAGGATTTCAAACGGCGAAAACGAGGTGGTGATGACTTCGCGGCCGCTCTTGAGCAGCTCGGTGATCGCGATCACCGACACCAGCGAAGTGTCTTTCACCAGGCTGATAAATTGCCCGGCCAGGGGCGGCAGCACGCGCTTGAACGCCTGCGGCAGCACCACATGGCGCATCGACTGGCTGGCACTCAAGCCCAGCGAGCGCGCGGCTTCGTTCTGGCCACGGGTGATCGACTGCACACCGGCGCGGACGATTTCCGCCACATAGGCCCCGGTGAACAGCGACAGCGCGGCGATCCCGGCAAACTCCCGGGACAGGTTGAGCACCGTGCCGATAAAGAAATAGAAGATGAAGATCTGCACCAACAGCGGCGTGCCGCGCACCAGTTCGACGTAGATCGTCGACAGATCGCGCAAGGTCGGGTTGCTGGACAGCCGGCACAGGCCCGTCGCCAGGCCAATCGCCAAGCCCAGCACGCCGGACACGAAGGACAGCCACAAGGTGGTCCACAAGCCCCACATCAACGGGCCCAGCGCCCACTGCCGGGTCACGCCCACTACATCGCCTTCCGCCACGTCATCGCCGCGCGCCACTTTCAGGCTGTTGTCGGCCACGCTGAGCTTTTGCTCCGTGCCCGCGTCGTTGCGCAGGGTGACTTCGGCCACATCGCCTTTGCGCACCAGCTCGACAACGGTGGAGATATCCGCCGCGCGCTGCGATGTTTCGGCCTGATAGGCGAAATATTGCGGTACGCGGTTCCAGCGCCATTCGTAGGACATCAGCGACGTGGCGTAGTACAAGGCGCCCGCCAGGCCGACCAGCACGACCACGGTCAGCAGGTGCCAGGGCCATTGGGCTTTTTTCTGTTTCATTACTCAACATCCAAAAGGGTCGGGTAAGCCCCGCCTTTGTGGCGGGCGGGCTTGCCCTAATGCCATTCAGTCAAGGCATTTTGTAGGAGCGAGCTTGCTCGCGAAAAACTCAAAGACACCGCGTTTATTCAGTAAGCCCGCGTTATCGTTGACGGCCTTCGCGAGCAAGCTCGCTCCTACAGAAAGCAGGAGCCATAGGAGCCGGCGTTATTCCATGTCCTTGAGCCACTCGGAGCTCTTGAACCACTTGTCATGGATGCGATCGTAGGTGCCGTCGTTCTTGATCTGGTGCAGGAAGTTGTTGATGAAGTTGATGCTGTCGTAATCGCCTTTCTTCAGGCCGAAGGCCAGCGGTTCAAAGGTGAAGGGTTCTTCGAGGAACACCAGCTTGCCATTACCGACTTTCTTCTCGGCGACCACGTTGTACGGTGCGTCATACACAAAGGCATCGGCCTTGCCGTTGACCACGTCCAGCACGCCTTCCTGTTCGTTGTCGTAGCCGTGGTACTTGGCCTTGGAGATCAGCTTCTTGGCGACCATCTCGCCGGTGGTGCCGAGCTTGGAGGTCAGGCGGTACTTCTCGTCGTTCAGGTCTTTGTAGGACTTGATGGTGCCTTCCAGGTCCTTGCGAATCAGCAGGGTCTGGCCAACCACGATGAACGGTTCGCTGAAGTTCAGGCGCAGGTTGCGTTCCTGGGTCAGGGTCATGCCGCTGCCGATCATATCGAACTTGCCGGTGAGGAAGGCCGGGATGATGCCGTCGTAGCCGGTGGACACCAGCTCCAGCTTGACGCCCATGGACTTGGCCATGGCCTTGAGGAGGTCGACTTCGAAGCCGATGATTTCACCACGCTTGTCGGTCATTTCGAACGGCATGTAGGTCGGGTCCATGCCGACTTTCAGCGTGCCGCGCTTGACCGCATCATCGATGGCCCCGGCCTGAGCCACATTGGCCGCGACCAGCGCGGTGACGCCGAGCAGCAGCATCGAAAGATACTTTTTCATCATCAAGTCCCCTGAACGATTCTTATGAAGTCGGCGCGCAAAAAGGGCTGCACCATTTCGGGGTGCGATCCTAACCCACTCGCTGCCCGGTACAAAGGTTTCACCGGTAATAGTTGTCGAGGTATGTCGGAATAGCCCTACAGCACTGCGGCAAAGCGCAGACGTAGACACTTCATTGTCGGGCGAGGGCAATTGATTGATGTGTAAGTAGGTATGACTTTCAGTCGACCTCGGCCATCCAGTCGGTGTCCTTGAACCACTTGTCGTACAGCCGATCGTAGGTGCCGTCCTGGGCCACTTGGTTGAGGAAATGGTTGATCCAGTTCAGGCTGTCGTAATCGCCTTTTTTCAGGCCGAACGCCAGGGGCTCGTAGGTGAAGGGTTGCTCCAGCGCCAGCAATGCCTGGTTTTCCGGCCGGGTCATGGCGATCAGGTTGTAAGGCGCATCATGAATAAACGCATCGGCTACACCGCTCACCACCTGGCGCACCCCTTCCTCCGGCGTGGCGAAACTGCTGAGCCGAGCCGCCCCCAGAAACCGCTGCGCCGCCGCCTGCGCGGTAGTGCCTTCGGTGGTGGCGATGCGGTAACCGGCCTCGTCCAGGTCTTCAATGCTGGCGACCTTGCCGGCCAGGCGCGGATGCAGCAACACCGTTTGGCCGACCACGATAAACGAGTCGCTGAAATTCAGCTTGAGGTTGCGCTCCTGCGTGACGGTCATGCCGCTACCGATCAGATCGAACTTCCTCGCCATCAGCCCCGACAGCAACTCGGTGTACGGCACCGCCACCAGTTCAAGCTCGACCCCCAGGGCGCGGCTCATCGCATGCAGCAAGTCGACTTCAAAACCGACGATACGCCCCTGTTTATCGGTCATCTCGAACGGCACGTAAGTGGGCGTGGTGCCGACCTTCAGCACGCCACGCCGAACGGCGTCGTCCAGCGCGCCGGCCTGCACCAGAGCACCGTGAATCAATGCGACAGCGCCCATCAGCAATGCCGAACAATACCTTTTGATCATGAATCCCCCTGTGCTCGAGTCAAATTTCGGGGGGCGATGCTAACTCAGACACAGGCACGGCAATACGCCTCGAACCAGGGACTTTTGTTTCGAAATAACAAGGAGTTAGAGAACAAAGGAAGAGACGGGAAACGCTGTAGGACCAGCGCTTCAAGCGCCCCCGAGGAGAACCCTCGGGGGCGTCTGAATCAGGCCGGTTGAGCCTGGGACGACAACGGTTGCAACGGCAGCAATGGCGCGTGCGGGTCGGACTTGAAGGACTGACGCCAGGCGCCCAGCCACTCGGCATGCCCTTCGCTCCAGACCTGCTCGTGCAGGCGGGCCAGGGCCACCGGGTCACTGAGCAGGGCCAGGCGTTCGGCGTTGTTGAGGCCGGCCGGGCCGACTTTCAACGCATAGCGCACGCGCTCGCCACGCAGGTACTCGATCGGCTCCGCCTCACGGTGACGCGAGGTCGCCAGGGCGCAAGCCAGGGCGTTCTGCTGCGGGTCGACCACCGAACGCACGAACCCGTCATTGAGGGCGTGCCAGCGGTTTTCGTGGGTGTACTTCTCGGTCGACAGCAGCGCCTGCGGCGGATTGTATTCCTCAGGGATCAGGAACAGGCTCTCGTCACGGGACTTGAGGCCCAGCTTGACCCGGCTGGAAATCACCGACACCGGGATCGACAGCATCAACGAACCGACGATCGGGACCAGCCACCACAGGAAGCTCGGGTTCAACCACACCACCAGCAGCGCCCAGAGGAAGCCGAGCAAGGTTTGCGGACCGTGGCGCTTGACCGCTTCACCCCAGGGGGTGGAGTCGTCGTCACGCTGCGGCGAATTCCAGGTCGCGGCCCAGCCGAGGAACGCGGCGAGGACGAAGCGGGTGTGGAAGATCATCCGCACCGGCGCCAGCAGCATGGAGAACAGCATCTCCAGCAGCATCGACATTGTCACCTTGAACTTGCCACCGAACTCTTTCGCGCCCTTGGCCCAGATCAGGATGACGCTCAGCAACTTGGGCAGGAACAGCAGCACGATAGTAGTGGAGAACAGCGCCACCGCCTTGTCCGGATGCCATTGTGGCCACAGCGGGTACAACTGGCGCGGTGCCATGAAGTACTGCGGCTCCATCAAGGTGTTCACCGCCAGCAACGCCGTCGACAGCACCAGGAAGAAGAACCACAACGGGGCCGACAGGTAGGACATCACGCCGGTGAGGAACACCGCACGGTGGACCGGGTGCATGCCCTTGACCAGGAACAGGCGGAAGTTCATCAGGTTGCCGTGGCACCAGCGACGGTCGCGCTTGAGTTCATCCAGCAGGTTCGGCGGCAGTTCTTCGTAGCTGCCCGGCAGGTCGTAGGCAATCCACACGCCCCAGCCGGCACGGCGCATCAGCGCGGCTTCGACGAAGTCGTGGGAGAGGATCGCACCGGCGAACGCGCCTTTACCCGGCAACGGCGCGAGGGCGCAGTGCTCGATAAACGGCTTCATGCGGATGATTGCGTTGTGACCCCAATAGTGGGATTCACCCAGCTGCCAGAAGTGCAGGCCGGCAGTAAACAGCGGGCCGTACACGCGGGTGGCGAACTGCTGCATGCGCGCATACAGGGTGTCCATGCCCGACGCCCGTGGCGCGGTCTGGATGATCCCGGCATCCGGCGTGGCTTCCATCAGGCGCACCAGGCTGGTCAGGCATTCGCCGCTCATCACGCTGTCGGCGTCGAGAACGACCATGTACTTGTAGTCACCGCCCCAACGACGGCAGAAGTCGTCGAGGTTGCCGCTCTTGCGTTTGACGCGACGGCGACGGCGGCGATAGAAGATCTTGCCGAAGCCACCGGCTTCGCGGCACACGTCGAGCCAGGCTTGCTGTTCGGCGATGCAGATGTCGGCGTCGTTACTGTCGCTGAGCACGAAGAAGTCGAAGCGGTCCAGGTCACCGGTCGCCGCGACCGACTCGAACGTCGCGCGCAGGCCAGCGAATACGCGGGGCACGTCTTCGTTGCAGATCGGCATCACCAGCGCGGTGCGCGCATTCTTCGGAATCGGCTCGTGGCCGGCACTTTTACCGGAGATCCGGTACTTATCGTGGCCGGTCAGCAGCTCGAGGAAGCCCATCAACGCGGTCCAGAAACCGGCCGACACCCAGCAGAACAAGATCCCGAACATGATCAGGATGCTGGTTTGCAGGGCGTATGGCAGCACTTGGGTCGCGGTCTGCAGCAAGGTCTGGTTGCGGATCTCGTCGAAGTCGACCAGCGACCAGCCCTGGTACGGCATGATGCCTTTCATGTACCAGCCGGCCACGATGGTCTGGCCGAGCATCAGCACCAGCAGGATGTAGCGACGGATCGAACCGACCGTGCGCCAGCGCGCCGCCGGCAACACGCGCTCGTCTTTCGGCGGCTTCGGCGGGTTGGTGCGGCCGGTCAGCCGGCGCCAGCCGCGCACCAGGATATTGGTGCGCCACGGCTCCGGTACCACCTTGGTCCGACGGATCGGCGGCGTCGCCTTGAGGCACACGCGGCCGCTGGCGTCGAGCGCCAGCATTTCGGCGTCCTCCAGCTCTTCGGCCGTGCTGAGGGTCAACCGGCGGCCAACCGACGCCTGGGCGGCGTCGACCGGCGCATCGAACGCCTTGGACGACAAACGTTCGTGCAGTTCGCTGAAGGATGTGCAGCCCGCCAGTTCGGCGCGCTGCTCTGCGGTCATCGGCAGATGCGCCAGGTACTCGGACAGAGTCTCTGGCTGGACTTGAGAATTACTCATCGGCAGGCAACTGATAGCTCCAGGTTTCGGTCAGGACTTGCTCGGTCTTGATCGGCTCCGGTGTGGCGGGGGCAGCTTCTGGCTGCTTGGCTTCCTTGTCTTTGGCGTCTTTCTTGGCTTGTTTCTCGTGCTGCTTGGCCAAAACCTTGTCAGCCTTGAGCACTTGGGTCGAGACCTTCTCGGGCTCAGGCTGCACGATGTCCTGGACCAGGGCCGCGCGCATTTCGGTCGGCTTGCTTGGGTCCTTGATCTTCATGCGCAGGGTCAGGCGCCAGCCTTTGGTGTGCTCGTTGTAACGCACGCTGTTTTCCACCAGCTCGGCGTTGTCACCCACGCTCACCTGGCTGCGCACCGGGGCGTCCGGCAGCAGTTTCTTCAGGGCCGGGCCTTCGAAGTCCACCAGGTACGCGACGCTGCCATCCGGCTGACGGATCAGGTTGGATTGCTTCACGTCGCCAGTGGAACGCAGGGTCTGCTTGACCCAGGCGCTGTCCGGCGAATGGAAGGCGGCGTCGTCCAGGGTCCAGTGCAGACGGTAGGCAACATCCAGCGGCTGGCCGACTTCCGGCAGTTTTTCCGGGCTCCAGAAGGCAACGATGTTGTCGTTGGTTTCGTCGGCGGTCGGGATCTCTACCAGGTCGACGGAACCCTTGCCCCAGTCGCCTTCAGGCTCGATCCAGGCGCTTGGGCGCTTGTCGTAGTTGTCGTCCAGGTCTTCGTAGTGGCTGAAGTTGCGACCGCGTTGCAGCAGGCCGAAACCACGTGGGTTTTCCACGGTGAAGTTGCTGACCGACAAGTGTTTAGGGTTGTTCAGCGGGCGCCAGATCCACTCGCCATTGCCGGCATGGATCGACAGACCGCTGGAATCATGCAGCTCGCGACGGTAGTTGAGGACCTTGGACGGCTGGTTCGCGCCGAACAGGAACATCGAGGTCAACGGGGCAACGCCCAGCTTGCTGACCTTGTCGCGCAGGAACATCTGGGACTTGACGTCGACCACGGTGTCGGTGCCAGGGCGCAGGATCAGGCGATAGGCGCCGGTGGCACGCGGCGAATCCAGCAGGGCGAAGATCACCAGATGCTTGTCGCCCGGCTTCGGACGCTCGATCCAGAACTCGGTAAAACGCGGGAATTCTTCGCCGGACGGCAGCGCGGTATCGATCGCCATGCCACGGGCGGACAGGCCATACACTTGGTCCTTGCCCACGACGCGGAAATAGCTGGCGCCGAGCATGGTCATGATTTCGTCTTGCTTGTCGCCCTTGTTGATCGGGAACAGCACGCGGAAACCGGCATAACCCAGCTGCTCAGTGGCCTTGGGATCAAATTTGACGTCGCCGAAATCGAAGCGCGTCGGGTCGTATTTGATTTCCTGGACGCTGTCGGCGGTGACTTCGTTGATCTTCACCGGTGTATCGAAGTGCATACCCTGGTGATAGAAGGACAGCTTGAACGGGGTGTTCTGATCGGCCCACTCGGCTTTTTCGTTGCGGAAACGAATCTTCTGGTAGTCAGCGAACTTCATTTCGCGGAATTCGTTCGGCAGATTGCTGCGCGGAGCTTCGTATTTCTGCCCGGCCAGCTCTTTTGCCTTGGCCGACACATCATCCAGACTGAATGCCCACAGTTGACCCGCGCCGAACAGGCAAAACAGGGCGGAGCCCGTCACCAGTGCGTTTCGTAACCGTTTGGCAGACAATTTTGGTGCATTACAGGGACTAACAATCACGAGCAACCCTCGCCGAAAACAGATCAAAAAACCAACGGCCAGCTATCTATATGCCAGGTTGGCGAGCATTGTTCCGACTCCCCTGGGGCAAAATGATTCCCCTGAGGCTGTCGGACAAGTCTCTACCTAAGTCAAAAATGGACCAATCAACGCTGATCCCCGTAGCGCGCGATTATCTAGTAGCCCGCGAGACAACGCATCAGGGACAACGAAGTATTTGTAGCGAAACCCTGCGTTTTTAGGCATTAACGTCGTTTTTAATACATTCATGTCTGTAGGAGGAAGGTCACAGGGCCATCATTGACCAAATGAACCTGCATATCCGCACCAAAACGCCCTGACGCCACCTTGTCATGCAATTGTTGCGCTTGTAACAGCAAGTGCGCAAAAAGTGCCGCCCCCAGGGCCGGCGGCGCGGCGGTAGAGAAACTTGGCCGCAGCCCGCTTTTGGTATCCGCCGCCAGGGTGAACTGCGACACCAGCAGCAAACCGCCGTCGATATCCTTGAGCGACAAGTTCATCTTGCCATCGTCGTCGCTGAACACCCGATAGTTAAGCAGCTTGTGCAGCAGTTTGTCGGCGCTCTCGACAGTATCCCCCGGTTCGACGGCCACCAGCACCAGCAAACCCTGGTCGACCGCCCCCACGATTTCGCCCGCGACCTCGACCCGGGCGCCGCGCACCCGTTGCAACAGGCCCTTCATGCTTCTTCAGGCGGCAAGTCCAGCAGACGACGCGCCATCTCGCCGGTCGCGCGCACCAAGGCATCGGTGATGCCCGGCTCGGACGCCGCATGGCCCGCCTCGCGGATCACCTGCAGTTCACTGTTCGGCCAGGCCTGATGCAGCTCCCAAGCGTTATCCAGCGGACAGATCATATCGTAGCGGCCGTGGATGATTACGCCAGGCAGATGGGCGATCTTGTGCATGTCGCGAATCAGTTGGTCGGGTTCCAGGAAGGAATTATTGGTGAAGTAGTGGCACTCGATGCGGGCAATCGACAGCGCGCGCTGGGGCTCGGCGAAACGCTCGATCAACTGCGGGTTCGGGCACAGGCCCAACATGCGCCCTTCCCAGGTGGACCAGGCCTTGGCGGCGTGCATCTGGGCAATCTGGTCGTTGCCGGTCAGGCGCTTGTGGTATGCGGTGAGCAGGTCGTGGCGCTCGTCCTGGGGGATCGGTGCGAGGTAATCCTGCCAGTAATCCGGGAACAGGCGGCTGGCGCCTTCCTGGTAAAACCAGCGGATGTCCTGGGGCCGGGCCAGGAAAATCCCACGCACGATCAGGCCATGCACGCGCTCGGGATGGGTTTGCGCGTAGGCCAGCGCCAGGGTCGAACCCCAGGAGCCGCCGAACAACACCCATTTGTCGATGCCCAGGTGCTCGCGAATGCGCTCGAGGTCGGCGACCAGGTCCCAGGTGGTGTTGTTTTCCAGGCTGGCGCGGGGAGAGGAACGCCCGCAGCCCCGCTGGTCAAAGGTGACGATGTGGTACAGGTTCGGATCGAAATAGCAGCGGCTGTTGGCGTCGCAACCGGAACCAGGGCCACCATGGATGAATACGACGGGCAAGCCTTCGGGGGAGCCACTTTCATCGACATACAGGGTGTGGGTGTCATCGACGGCCAGATCGTGCCGGGCGTAGGGTTTGATCTGCGGGTACCAAGTCTGCATTGCGCGCTCCGTAGGGGGTCGGGTTCATCCCTGGGGGGACGTCTTTTATTCTGCCGTCTGGCACTATAAACCCGAATTGTGCAATGAGCATGTCCTTGAGCACTTAGACCTGTGTCAGCAGTTCGCTACCCAGGTAAGCCAATAGGCCGTTGTAGAGCCGGTCGCCCTCCTCCACCTCGCTCTGTGCCCGCAGGCAGGCAGCCGATGGATCAGGCCTTTGCAGGGTACGGCACAGCGTTCACGCCCGCCGCTTGCAAGTGTGTGTCATATAAAAAGCCGTCTTCGCGCAGCGGGCGAAGTCTGACCTTAGAAGCAGCAAGATCATCAACATGGCATCTCAGCGCCATTTCAAAAAACGTTTTACGTTTCGCCACTTAGTGCGCTTGAGATTTACATCAAGTAACTGAGAGACCTGCTGCAAAAACTGCTGATTACTACAGCCAAAATATTGCTCGGAAAAACAAAGCTCATAGTCAAACGGAGCGGCGTTTTTCAGGCCCGTAGCGGTGAGGTTTGCTTTCAGGTAGCGTCCGATATCTCTTTTGAGCATAAAAGATGCGAAGCGTGATCGGTTATCAACATACCCCTTCACAATATCCGAAAGCGCCGTAGGCGCGACGTTTGATTCAGCGTCGACAAGCCATGCGCCTACGCCCTCTGCCACCTCACCATACATGAAGCTCTCTAGATACCCGTAAGCCATTGACTGCCTCAAAGGATTGGAAACGCCGTCAAAATATACATAGGCATATTGTTGAACTCTGCATATTTGATGAGCACTCGCACCTTAGTCATCTCAATGACGGTTGCAGGAGATCGTGGGCGAATGCCCAACTGACCACCTGCTTCAGCAGTAACGCTTCTGCCCCCACACCAGGAAACCGTCCAACAACTGCTTCAACACCCCCCGCGTCGGCCCCGCCAGATCCTCGCGATAACGGAACGGCTCGAACTCTTCCATGTACGTGCTCTGGCACAACTCCAACTGCACGGCATGAATGTTCTGCGCCGGGTTGCCGTAATGCCGGGTGATATGCCCGCCCTTGAAGCGTCCGTTGAGCACATGGGTGTACTGCGGATGCGCGGCGCAGATGGCTTCCAGTTGGCTGGCCAGCCCAGGATCGCAGGCGGCGTTGTTGAAGGTGCCGAGGTTGAAGTCCGGCAGTTTGCCGTCGAACAGGTGCGGGATCACCGAGCGGATCGAATGTGCGTCGAACAACAGTGCGTAGCCGAATTCAGCCTTGAGCCGCGCCAGTTCGTCTTGCAGGGTGCGGTGATACGGCATCCAGATCTGCTCGAGGTAGGTGGCGCGCTCTTCCCTGGATGGCGCCAGGCCTTCGCGGAACAATGGCACACCATCGAACAGGATCGACGGGTACAAACCAGTGGTGGCGCCGGCGTACAGCGGCGTGTCGTCGGAGGGCCGGTTCAGGTCGATGACAAACCGCGAGTACTCCGCCGCCAGGGTGCTGGCGCCGAGTTCTTCGGCAAAGTCATACAGCGTGGGGATATGCCAATCGGTGTCCGGCAGGCTTTGCGCCTCGG
Organism: Pseudomonas sp. GW704-F2; assembly: GCF_059423025.1. Classification (NCBI taxonomy): domain Bacteria; kingdom Pseudomonadati; phylum Pseudomonadota; class Gammaproteobacteria; order Pseudomonadales; family Pseudomonadaceae; genus Pseudomonas; species Pseudomonas sp. GW704-F2. The sequence continues at coordinate 196,506 of NZ_JBWKXO010000005.1, forward strand.
GGATCAGCCCGGCCTGCACGGCAGGCGTCAGGCGCAGGCCGGCGTGGGGCATGCTGATCAGCAGCGGCACGCGGCCTTGTTTGAAGTTCAGAACCTTATCCACAGTGCGACTCCTTAAACAGTGACATCGACGCCGTGGCGCACGACGCGTTTTTCAAGCTCGCCGCCCAGCCAGTAGGCCAGGTCGGCGGGACGATCGATCTGCCAGGCGACAAAGTCGGCGACCTTGCCCACTTCCAGCGAGCCATGGGTATCGCCCATGCCCAGCGCAGTGGCGGCATGTTGGGTGGCGCCGGCCAGGGCCTCTTCCGGGGTCATGCGAAACAGGGTGCAGGCCATGTTCAGCATCAGGCGCACCGACAAGGCCGGTGAAGTACCGGGGTTGAGGTCGCTGGCGATGGCGATCTTCACCCCGTGCTTGCGCAGGGCCTCCATCGGCGGCAGTTGAGTTTCGCGCAGGAAGTAGAATGCGCCCGGCAGCAGCACCGCGACGGTGCCGGCAGCGGCCATGGCGATGGCGTCGTCTTCGGTCATGAACTCCAGGTGATCCGCCGACAGCGCCTGGTAACGCGCGGCCAGGCTGGAACCGTGCAGCGACGACAGTTGCTCGGCGTGCAGCTTCACCGGCAGGCCGAGTTGCCGCGCGACCTTGAACACACGCTCCACCTGCGCCAGCGAGAACGCCAGGTATTCGCAAAACGCATCCACCGCGTCCACCAGCCCTTCCGCGGCCAGGGCCGGGAGCATTTCGCTGCAGATGTGATCGATGTAGGCGTCGGCGCGGTCCTTGTACTCCGGCGGCAACGCATGGGCGGCCAGGCAGGTGGCGCGCACGCTGACCGGCAGCGCGTCGCCGAGGCGCCGAATCACCCGCAGCAACTTGCGCTCGCTGGCCAGGTCGAGGCCGTAGCCGGATTTGATCTCCACCGTGGTCACGCCGTCGCGCAGCAAACTGCGCAGGCGCTTGTGGGCGCTTTCGAACAGTTCATCCTCGCTGGCGGCGCGGGTGGCGCGCACGGTGCTGGCAATACCGCCGCCCTGGGCGGCGATGTCGGCGTAGCTGACGCCTTGAAGGCGTTGCTCGAATTCACCACTGCGGTTACCGCCGAACACCGTGTGGGTGTGACAGTCGATCAGCCCGGGGGTGACCCACGCGCCGTGCAGGTCATGCACCTGGGCGTAATCCGCAGCCGGCACTTCGCTGCGCGGGCCGATCCACTCGATCAGCGAACCGGCAGTGACCAGGGCGGCATCCTCGATGATCGAGTAATTGCCCTGAGCCATGGTTGCGATGTGGCAGTGTTGCCAAAGGACTTTCATCAATGCCTCCCAAGGTGGTCGCTGTTGCCTGTAGGAGCGAGCTTGCTCGCGAAAAACCTCAACGATAACGCGTGCTACCTGATAGCTCGCGGCGCCTGGGGGTTCTTCGCGAGCAAGCTCGCTCCTACAGGGGCGGGGGGTTTTTCAAAGGCTCGGCAGCAACTTGGCCGGCACCAGTTCATTCAGGCAGCGGCTGGCGAGCAGTTCAGTGGCGGCGATGATGTCCGGGGCGAAGAAGCGGTCTTTGTCGTAGAACGCCACTTTGCCGCGCAGGGTGGCGCGCGCTTTTTCCAGCTTCGGCGAGGTCTTCAGGCCTTCGCGCAGGTCCAGGCCCTGGCACGCCGCCAGCCATTCCACGGCCAGGATGCCGCGAACGTTTTCAGCCATTTCCCACAAGCGCTTGCCCGCAGCCGGAGCCATCGACACATGGTCTTCCTGGTTGGCCGAGGTCGGCAGGCTGTCGACGCTGTGGGGATGGGCGAGTGCCTTGTTTTCGCTGGCGAGTGCCGCAGCGGTCACCTGGGCAATCATGAAACCGGAGTTCACCCCGCCATTGCCCACCAGGAACGGCGGCAGTTGCGACATGTGCTTGTCCATCATCAACGAAATACGCCGCTCGCTCAGCGAGCCGATTTCAGCGATGGCCAGCGCCATGTTGTCGGCGGCCATGGCCACCGGTTCGGCGTGGAAGTTGCCGCCGGAGATCACGTCGCCTTCGGCGGCGAATACCAGCGGGTTATCCGACACCGCGTTGGCCTCGATCACCAGCACCTCGGCGGCCTGGCGGAACTGGGTCAGGCAGGCGCCCATGACTTGTGGCTGGCAGCGCAGGGAATAAGGGTCTTGCACCTTGTCGCAGTTCTGGTGCGACTGCGACACCTGGCTGCTTTCGCCCAGCAGGTCGCGGTAAGCCGCCGCCGAATCGATCTGCCCACGCTGGCCGCGCGCGGCGTGAATGCGCGCATCGAACGGCGAGCGCGAACCCAACACCGCTTCCACAGTGAGGCTGCCGCACGCCAGGGCACCGGCGAACAGATCCTCGCCCTCGAACAAGCCCCGCAGCGCATACGCCGTGGACACCTGGGTGCCGTTGAGCAGCGCCAGGCCTTCCTTGGCGGCCAGGGTCAGCGGGGTGAGACCGGCGATTTTCAGCGCAGCAGTCGCCTCCAGCCATTCGCCTTGGTAGCGCGCCTTGCCTTCGCCGAGCAGCACCAGGGACATATGGGCCAAGGGCGCCAAGTCACCGGAGGCACCGACCGAGCCTTTGAGCGGGATGTGCGGGTACACCTCGGCGTTGATCAGCGCGATCAGCGCGTCGATCACCTGGCGGCGAATCCCGGAAAACCCACGGCTCAGGCTGTTGACCTTGAGCACCATGACCAGCCGCACCAGCGCATCGCTGATCGGCTCGCCGACGCCGGCGGCGTGGGACAGCACCAGGGAGCGCTGGAGGTTTTCCAGGTCTTCGCTGGCGATGCGGGTCGAGGCCAGCAGGCCGAAACCGGTGTTGATGCCGTAGGCGGTGCGGTTCTCGGCGAGAATCTGCTCCACGCAGGCCACACTGGCGTCGATCTGCGCAGTGGCGCTGTCATCCAGATTGATCGTTACCGGCTGCTGGTAGATGGCCCGCAGTTGGGCAAGGCTCAGTTGGCCCGGAATCAGAGTTAGCGCAGTCACATTCATGCTCCTTGGAAATTATTGTTCAGTGCAATTCGGGAAAAGTCTGCTGCAGCAAAGCGCTGTGCTTGAGCAACGCGGCGGCGGTCGCGATGTCTGGCGCCAGCCAGCGGTCTTGCGCGTAAGGCGCGACCTGTTCACGCAACAAGCGCCAGGCGCGGTCGGTGCCCGCGCCGAAACGCTGGTCCTTGAGAAACTCGAAGGCCTGGGCCGCCAGCAGGTACTCGATGGCGAGGATCTGGGTAACGTTGGCCAACAGTTGGTGCAGCTTGAGCGCGGCGTTGGTGCCCATGCTCAGGTGATCTTCCTGCAGGCCCGAGGTGACGAAATTGTCGAGCACCGCCGGCTGCGCCAACTGGCGGTTCTGCGCGCACAGGGAAGCGGCGACGTACTGCACGATCATCATCCCGGAGTTGACCCCCGGGTCGCTCACCAAAAACGCCGGCAAGCCGCTGACGTGGGGGTTGATCAGGCGGTCCAGGCGACGTTCGGCGACCGAGCCGATCTCGGCCATGGCAATCGCCAGCATATCAGCGGCCAGCGCCACGGACTGCCCGTGCGGGTTGGCCTGGGACACCACGCGATAGCTGTGCGGCGTGCCGAGCAGCAGCGGGTTGTCGGTGGCGCTGTTGAGTTCGGTTTCGATCTGGCGGGTCGCGTGTTCCACCTGGTCGCGCGCCGCGCCGTGGATCTGCGGGATCGAGCGGATGCTCAGCGCGTCCTGGGTGCGGATGCCCTGGCTGCTGGCGATCACTTCACTGCCGTCGAGCAACGCACGCAGGTTGATACCAACCTGCTGCATGCCGGGGTGCGGTTTGAGGGCGATGATTTGGGCGTCGAAGGCATCGATCTGGCCGCGCTGGGCCTCGAAACTCATGGCGCCGATCACGTCGGCCCATTGCAACAGTTGATGGGCGTCGGCCAGGGCCAGGCAGCTCAGGCCGGTCATGCACGGCGTGCCGTTGACCAGGCACAGACCGTCCTTGGCGCCGAGCACCACCGGCTGCAAGCCTTCTGCGCTCAGGGCCTGTTGCGCCGGGACGATCCGGCCGCGGTAGCTCACCTCGCCAATCCCCAGCAACGCCACGCCGACATGGGCCATATGGGTCAGGTAACCCACCGAACCCTGGGACGGCACCTGCGGCGTGATGCCGTGGTTGAGCAGCGCCAGCAGCGCATGCACCACCTGCGGATGCAGGCCGGATTTGCCGTGGCTGTAGTTGACGATCGCCGCGCAGATGATCGCGCGGGTCTGTTCGTCGCTGAGCACCGGGCCGACGCCACAGGCGTGGCTCAACAGCGTGTTGCGCGACAGTTGGCTCAGTTGCGCGCCCTCCAGCGGCACATTGCACAACGCGCCCAGGCCGGTGTTCACGCCGTAGGCGCGCTCACCGCTGGCGACGATGCGCTGCACAATGGCCTGGGCATTGTCGATGCGCGCCCAAGCCTGGCCCGAGAGTTCGAGCACCGCGCCGAAGCGGGCCACGGCGACCACGTCCTGCCAGCGCAGGGGGGTGTCGGCGATGATGATTTTTGCTGCCTGGGACATCTTCATACCTTCTTGAGTTCTTGTGCAGCTTTACTGGCCCTATCGGGAGCAAGCCCCCTCCCACCTTTGGAATGCATCCCCCTGTGGGAGGGAGCTTGCTCCCGATGAGGCCAGCAGCCCCACCCCATAATCCGGATCAGACCACCGCCGCCCGCCGCTGAACGAACCGATCCACATACTCATCCGCCGGCGAATGCAAAATCTCCCGCGGCGTGCCGACCTGGATCAGCTTGCCGTCCTTGAGGATCGCGATGCGGTTGCCGATACGCACCGCCTCGTCGAGGTCGTGGGTGATGAACACGATGGTCTTGTGCAGGGTCTTTTGCAGTTCGAGCAACTGGTCCTGCATCTCGGCGCGGATCAGCGGGTCGAGGGCGCTGAAGGCTTCGTCCATCAGGATGATGTCGGTGTCTGCCGCGAGGGCGCGGGCCAGGCCGACCCGCTGGCGCATGCCGCCGGAGAGCTGGTGCGGGTATTTGTTTTCGTAACCTTTGAGGTCCACGGTTTCGATCCAGTGCAGCGCGCGCTCGGTGCAGACCTGCTTGGTTTCGCCGCGCACTTTCAGGCCATAGGCGACGTTGTCGAGCACGTTCTTGTGGGGCAGCAGGCCGAAGCTCTGGAACACCATGCTGATCTTGTGTCGACGGAATTCGCGCAGGGCTTGCATGTCCAGTTGCAGGATGTCTTCGCCGTCCACCAGGATCGCGCCGCTGGTGGGGTCGATCAGGCGATTGAAGTGGCGCACCAGGGTCGATTTCCCCGAACCCGACAGGCCCATGATCACAAAGATCTCGCCGGTGCCGATGCTCAAGGACAGGTCGTTGACGCCGACCACGCAACCGGTCTCGGCCAGCACCTGATCCTTGGTCTTGCCCTGGCCGATCAGCGCCAGCGCGTCCTTGGCGCGGTTGCCGAAGATCTTGAAGACGTTTTTTACTTCGATTTTGCTGACAGTAGTCATTTGCTCGCCTCATGCCGTGGACGACCATAGGCCTGGGTGATGCGGTCGATGACCACGGCGAGAATCACGATGGCCAGCCCGGCTTCAAGGCCGCGGCCGACGTTGAGGGTCTGGATGCCGACAAGGACATCTTCGCCCAGGCCGCGGGCGCCGATCATCGAGGCGATCACCACCATCGACAACGCCATCATGGTGGTCTGGTTGATGCCGGCCATGATGCTCGGCAGCGCCAGCGGCAGTTGCACGCCGAACAGCTGTTGCCAGCGATTGGCGCCGAAGGCGTTGATGGCTTCCATGACTTCGCCGTCGACCTGGCGAATCCCCAGGTCGGTCAGGCGGATCAGCGGCGGCGCGGCGTAGATCACCGTGGCGAAAATCGCCGGCACCTTGCCCAGGCCGAACAGCATCAGCACCGGGATCAGGTACACGAAGCTGGGCATGGTTTGCATGATGTCGAGCAGCGGCATCAACACCGAACGCAGGCGATTGCTGCGCGCCGACAGGATGCCCAGCGGAATGCCGATCAGCACCGAGATCAGCGTAGCGACCAGCATCAGGGCCAGGGTCTGCATCAGTTTGTCCCACAGGCCGACTGCGCCCACCAGGAACAACAGGCCGACGATCACCGCGGTGGTCACCACCTTGCGCGTGGCGTGCCAGGCCACGGCGCCGACGATGGCCAGCATCAGCCACCAGGGCGCGGCGCGCAGCAGGCCCTCGAGGTTGACGATGGCCCATAGCAGGGTGTCGGAGATGTGCCGGAACACATCGCCGTAGTTGGTCACCAGCGAATCCACCCAACCGTTGACCCAGTCGGCGATGGAAAACGTAAAACTTTCAGGAAACATAGCGTGCTCTCGATCCAGTGGGTTGTGGCCAGGCGCCCGGCTGCCCCTCAGGGTAGTCGGGCGCGCATGACCTACAAGGCCGCGTCGATTTTCTTGGCGGCGTCTTCGCTCACCCACGCGTGCCAGATTTCAGGGTGTTCCTTGAGGAACAGTTTCGCCAGTTTCGGCGACTCGATTCGCTCCTTGGCCATGCGCCCCAGGTTCTGGTTCAGCAGGTCGATCGGCAGGTTGACCTTTTCCAGCACGGCCACCAGTTCCGGTGCCTGTTCGTGGAAGGTCTTGGACAGGCCGACCTTGATGCTCACGCTCTTATCCACGCCGGGTTTTTCTTCCAGCTTGACCAGGTCGACCTGGCCCATCAGCGGCGTTGGCGACCAGTAGTAGAACAGGATCGGCTCGCCGCGCTTGTAGCTCGACAGCACCGCCGCATCCAGCGCCGGGCCGGTGCCAGGACGGAAGTTGGTGTAGCTGCTTTCCAGGCCGTAGCTCTTGAGCATCGCGCTGTTGTCCAGCTCGCAGGTCCAGCCGGCCGGGCAATTATAGAAGCGGCCTTTGGACGGCTCTTCCTGGTCCTTGAACACCGCGGCGTACTTGGCCAGGTCGGCGATGTTTTTCAGGCCCGGCGCCTTGGCTTCCAGCTTGCGCTTGGCATCGCCTTCGATCACGTAACGCGGCACATACCAGCCTTCGATCGCACCGACAATCGGCGCGCCGACACCGACGACCTTGCCGGCCTTCTCGGCCTTGTTCCACACCTCGCTGCGGCCGACCCACTCTTCGGCAAACACTTGAATATCATTGCTGCTCAGGGCGTTTTCCATGGTGATCGAATTACCCGGCAGGCTGTCGGTCTTGCAGTCGTAGCCCTTTTCCAGAACGGTTTGCAGGATGTCAGTGAGCAACATGCCGCTTTCCCAGTTCAGGCCAGCGAATTTCACCGGCTTACCGGACTCGCACCAACCGGCCGCCTGGGCACCGGCGCTTGCCAGCAAGCCCAGGGACAGCAATGTGGTCAGCAGGGTCTTGTTCGATTTCATTGTGTGACGCTCCTAATCATGAGTTGGCTTACGGCAGTCAAGAGGCATCCTGCCCGGTCCACGTCCAATCAGGCCCGCGCCGCAGAGCGACTGGCGCCGCTGGCTGGGGCAGGTACAACGCTGTCCTGCTCGACCGGCAGAATCAGTTGATCGGGCACGGCGCTGTGCCATTTTTTCGCACACACGTAATACAGAGCTGCGGGAATTATCAGACCGATGATCCAGGAAATATCCACATCACCCAGGGCGGCCACCAGCGGACCGGTGTAGAACTTGGTGGAGATGAACGGCAATTGCACCAGCACACCGAACACATAGACGCTGATACCGAGCAGGTTCCAACGCCCATAACGCCCGTCCGGATCGGCCAGCGCCGTCACGTCATAACGCTCGCGGGTGATGCAGTAGTAGTCCACCAGGTTGATCGCGCTCCAGGGCGTAAAGAACGCCAGCAGGAACAGGATGAAAGACTTGAACGCACCGAGGAACGAGTGCTGGCCGAGCAACGCGATCAGAGTCGCCGTACCGACGATGGCCAGCACAAAAACCAGACGCTGCAAGCGCGTGACCTGCAGGCGCCCCCGGAAGCCGCTGATGATGGTGGCAATGCACATGAAGCTGCCGTAGGAGTTCAGCGTGGAGATGGTGACCTTGCCGAACGCGATGCTGAAATACAGCAGCGCGGCGGTGGCCCCCGTACCGCCCAAACCGACGATGTAGGCCACTTCATGACCGGCGAATTGCCCGTTGGACAGGGCGGCGGCAAACACGCCGAGGACCATCGCCACCTGTGCGCCGATCACCGACCCCGCGCCGGCGGCCAGGAAGGTTTTCAGCGAGGACGTCTGGCTCGGCAGGTAGCGCGAATAGTCCGCTACGTAAGGGCCGAAGGCGATTTGCCAGGAGGCTGCGAGCGACACCGCGAGCAGGAAGCTGCTCCAACTGAAGTGACGGATTTGCAGCAGCGCGCCAATGTCGGCCTGGCTCATCAGACGGCTGAACAGGTAGACAAAGGCAATCACACCAATGACGCTGGCGACCCGGCCGATGAAGTGGATCACGCGGTAGCCGAGCACCGTGACCAGCACGATGACACTGGCAAAGACAAGGATACCGACGCTGTCGCTGACGCCCAGCAACTGGCCCAGCGCCTGACCGGAAAGCACGGTGCCGGTGGCGGTGAAACCCAGGTACATCAAACACACCAGCACGATCGGGATGGCCGCGCCATAAACCCCGAACTGCACCCGGCTGGAGATCATCTGCGGCAGGCCAAGCTTGGGCCCTTGCGCCGCGTGCAACGCCATGACGCTGCCGCCGAGCAGTTGGCCGATCAACAGGCCGATCAACGACCAGAACACATCACCGCCCAGCACCACGGCCAGGGCCCCGGTGACAATCGCGGTGATTTGCAGGTTGGCGCCCATCCATAGGGTGAACTGGCTAAACAGACGTCCGTGTCTTTCCGCTTCCGGGATGTAGTCGATCGAACGCCTTTCGATCAACGGGGTGGTGCTTGCACGCGCGTCATTTGCAGCCATGTGTGTTCAACCTCTGATGGATTGTTTTGGGTACTGATTGCTCTTCTGTGGGAGCTGGCTTGCCTGCGATGCGGGCGACGCGGTCTTTCGGGTAGACCGCGGTGATGCAATCGCAGGCAAGCCAGCTCCCACAGAAACCGAGCCAGTCGTTACTTGATCATCGGCAGGTTCAAGCCCTGCTCTTTGGCGCAGTCGATCGCGATCTGGTAACCCGCATCGGCGTGACGCATCACCCCGGTGGCCGGGTCGTTGTGCAGCACGCGGGCAATCCGCTCGGCCGCTTCGTCGGTGCCGTCGCAGACGATCACCATCCCCGAGTGCTGCGAGAAGCCCATGCCCACACCGCCGCCGTGGTGCAGCGAGACCCAGGTCGCGCCGCTGGCGGTGTTGAGCAAGGCGTTGAGCAGCGGCCAGTCGGACACGGCGTCGGAGCCGTCCTGCATGGATTCGGTTTCGCGGTTGGGGCTGGCCACCGAGCCGGAGTCGAGGTGGTCGCGGCCGATCACCACCGGCGCGGACAGCTCGCCGCTGCGCACCATTTCGTTGAACGCCAGGCCCAGCTTGGCGCGTTGACCCAGGCCGACCCAGCAGATACGCGCCGGCAGGCCCTGGAAGCTGATGCGTTCGCGGGCCATGTCCAGCCAGTTATGCAAGTGCGCGTCGTCGGGGATCAGCTCTTTGACTTTGGCGTCGGTCTTGTAGATGTCTTGCGGGTCGCCCGACAGCGCAGCCCAGCGGAACGGGCCGATGCCACGGCAGAACAGCGGGCGGATGTAGGCCGGTACGAAGCCTGGGAAGTCGAACGCGTTTTCCACGCCCTCTTCTTGCGCCATCTGACGGATGTTGTTGCCGTAGTCGAAGGTCGGGATGCCTTGTTTCTGAAAGTCCAACATCGCTTTGACGTGAACGGCCATCGACTGCTTGGCGGCCTTGATCACGACCGCCGGTTCGGTCTTGGCGCGGGCGCGGTATTCGTCCCAGGTCCAGCCGGCCGGCAGGTAACCGTTGAGAGGGTCGTGGGCGCTGGTCTGGTCGGTGACCATGTCCGGGCGCACGCCGCGCTTGACCAGTTCCGGCAGGATTTCGGCGGCGTTGCCCAGCAGGGCGATGGAGATCGCTTTGCCTTCCTGGGTGTACTTGGCGATGCGCGCGAGGGCGTCGTCGAGGTCGCTGGCCTGTTCGTCGACATAACGGCTGTTCAGGCGGAAATCGATGCTGACCTGCTGGCATTCAATGTTCAGCGAGCATGCGCCGGCCAGGGTCGCGGCCAGCGGCTGCGCGCCGCCCATGCCGCCGAGGCCGGCGGTCAGTACCCAACGGCCTTTGAGGTTGCTGTCGTAATGCTGGCGACCGGCCTCGACGAAGGTTTCGTAGGTGCCCTGGACGATGCCTTGGCTGCCGATGTAGATCCAGCTGCCGGCGGTCATCTGGCCGTACATGGCCAGGCCCTTGGCATCCAGTTCGTTGAAGTGTTCCCAACTGGCCCAGTGCGGCACCAGGTTGGAGTTGGCGATCAGCACACGCGGGGCATTGCGGTGGGTCTTGAACACACCGACCGGTTTGCCCGACTGCACCAGCAGGGTTTCGTCATCGTTCAGGTTGGTGAGGCTCTCGACAATCTGGTCATAGCACTCCCAGTTACGCGCCGCACGGCCGATGCCGCCGTACACCACCAGCTCTTTCGGGTTTTCGGCCACTTGCGGGTCAAGGTTGTTCATCAGCATGCGCAGCGGCGCTTCGGTCAGCCAGCTTTTGGCGGTGAGCGTGTTACCGCGAGCGGCGCGGATTTCGACGTCTCGGTATTTTGTAGGCTTAGCGTTAGAAAAATCGGTCACAACCAGAACTCCTCAGCGATCGATGCGCGAACTGGATGCGTGCGAAGTCGACTCTTACGCACACACCTTTACTTGTACATACAAGCATATGCAATCGAACGGCCAACTTAATGAGTGAGTCGTGGGGATTTTTTTGGCGAACGCGTGGGAGCCTTGGAAATTAAGGCTTCGAGGCGTGATGGAATTTCTTACGAGGGCGGTTTGCAGCGGGGGAGGTTTGACGGCAACGCTGTGAGTTTGCGCCACGCTGGGGCGTTCGGTAACAAAGTGGTGCGGAAGGCCGGAAACAGATCGCAAGAACAGTGGGGAAACAAATGTGGGAGGGGGCTTGCCCCCGATTGCAGTGGACCAGTCAGCTTATCTGTAGCTGACCCACCGCTATCGGGGGCAAGCCCCCTCCCACATTTTTTAACCGCGTGCGGTCAGTTCGATGATGCAGCAGCGGCCCGTGACCGAGATATCCAGCAAGCCGGTATTAGCGTCCACCTGCAGGCAATCATGATGACCCAACACCTGGCCGAGCACCGTCACCTCATCGGCCACGCTGAACACCAGCACCGTCTGCGCGGTGCTGAAAAAACGCTGCCCCCCATCGACCCACTGCAACCGCGCATGGTAACGCTGGGGTGAATAGATCAGGTTGAAATCGCGGATCGGCCCACTGATCAGGCGACACGACACCTGGCTGTCGCCCTTGAACGCGAACGCTTGCAGCGGCAACAACCCCCGCTGCTCCTCGCCGTCCACGGTCAGGACCATGCCCGCACCGTTGATCACCGTGATCACGCGTTGATAGCCGGTGAAGGAGGAAAACCCGCCCGACTCGCCGATATCGGCAATCGACAGGCGCCAGCCAAAGCCCTCCAGGCCATGGCCGCCATCGCGGCTGATTTCTTCGGTGCTGCCGCCGCCGTTTTTCCACGGCATACGCACGTAATTGGCGGCGCGCCAGACGGTCACTGCACTCATTTACTGAAGCGTCCTTCCAGGCTGTGACGGGAACCGGGGTGGATCAAGCGCGCGGCGGTCACCGGCTGGCGACCGGACCAGGTGCGTCGACGAATCAACAGGCACGGCTCGCTCGGTTCGATCTGCAGCAACTTGCACTCGGCGGCATCGGCGAGGATCGCTTCGACCACATGCTCGCCCTCGGTCAACGGTGCGACCTGGTTCAAATAGGCGTAGGGGGTTTGCTGGGTGAAATCCTGCTGCAGGTATTCCGGCGCGACCAGGGCGTTGACGAAGCGGTCTTCGATTTGCACCGGGATATCGTTTTCAAAGTGAACGATCAGCGAGTGGAATACCCGCCCGCCTTCACGCATTTCCAGGGCGACGGCGCGCTCGGAACCGGCCGCCTCTTCGCCCAGGGTGATGACCTGGCAGGTATGCCGATGGCCGCGGGCGGCGATCTCATCGGCAATGTTATGCACTTCAAACAGCGCCGACTGGCTCTTGGGCTCGGCGACGAACGTGCCGACGCCTTGCATGCGTACCAGCAGCCCTTCGGCGGTGAGTTCACGCAGGGCGCGGTTGATGGTCATGCGGCTGAAACCCAGCTGGCTGACCAGTTCACTCTCCGACGGCACGCGGTAATGGGGCGGCCAGTTGCCGCTGAGGATCTGCTGGCTGATCATTTGTTTGACGCGGGCATACAAGGGCGCCGGACTTTCGTCCAGGTGGGCAGCCAGTGAAGACTTGGCGGGCGGAGTCGGCACGGGGAATCCTTGCAGGGGAAAAAGATGCATAGATTGCCGGAGTTTACCGAGCAGGCAAACGTCTGTATATGTATATACAAATAAACACACGACCGGGGTGCCCTGAACATGTCCGTTTTCTTTGCCGAACGCGCACTGCTGCCTGATGGATGGGCCAAAGATGTACGCCTTGAAGTCGGCGTTGATGGCCTGCTGACCCACGTCGCGGCCAATGCCAGCGCAGACGGTGCCGAACGGCTCAGGGGGCCGGTGTTGGCGGGCATGCCGAACCTGCACTCCCATGCATTCCAGCGCGCCATGGCGGGCCTGGCCGAAGTGGCCGGCAACCCGAACGACAGCTTCTGGACCTGGCGCGAGCTGATGTACCGCATGGTCGGCAAGATCAATCCGGAGCAACTGCAGATCATCGCGCGCCAGTTGTATATCGAGATGCTCAAGGCCGGTTACACCTCGGTCGCGGAATTTCATTACGTCCACCACGACGTCAGCGGCCAGCCATATGCCGACCGCGCGGAACTGTCGCGGCAGATCAGCCAGGCGGCCGCCAGCAGCGGGATCGGCCTGACATTGCTGCCGGTGCTCTACAGCCACTCCGGGTTTGGCGGCCAGGCACCCAATGAAGGCCAGCGGCGGTTTATCAACAGCGGCGAACATTATCTGGAGCTGCAGGCGCGCCTGAAACCGATCCTCGCCGCACAGCCGGCGCAGCAACTGGGCTTGTGCTTTCACTCCCTGCGCGCCGTCACGCCGCAACAGATCACAGACGTGCTGGCTGCCAGCGACAAGGCCTGCCCGGTGCATATCCACATCGCCGAGCAACAGAAAGAAGTCGACGACTGCCTGGCCTGGAGCGGCAAACGCCCGCTGCAATGGCTGTATGACAACGTCGACGTCGATGAGCGCTGGTGCCTGGTACACGCCACCCATGCCGACCCCGAGGAAGTGACGCGCATGGCCAACAGCCGCGCGATTGCCGGTTTGTGCCTGACCACCGAAGCCAACCTGGGCGACGGGATTTTTCCGGCGGTGGATTTCCTCGCTCAAGGCGGGCGCCTGGGTATTGGTTCCGACAGCCATGTGTCGCTGAGCGTGGTGGAAGAACTGCGCTGGCTGGAATACGGCCAACGCCTGCGCGATCAGCGGCGCAATCGCCTGTATCGCCACGACCAACCGATGGTCGGCCGCACGCTGTTCGATGCCGCATTGGACGGCGGCGCCCAGGCGCTGGGGCAGCCGATCGGGCGGCTGGAAGTGGGCAAGCGCGCCGATTGGCTGGTGCTGGACGGAAACGATCCGTACCTGGCGACGGCGACCGAAGACGGGATTCTCAATCGCTGGCTGTTCGCCGGTGGCGATCGCCAGGTGCGCGATGTGCTGGTCAACGGCAAGTGGGTGGTGCGCGACGGGCGGCATGCCGCTGAAGAAGAGAGCAGCCGGGCGTTTACCCAGGTGTTGAGAGAGTTACTCGGTTAACAGGCAACCCATAACAAATGTGGGAGGGGCGGTGCGACGATTCGACTTGCCTCCTCCCACAATTGGATTTGTGCTGATCCAGAGTTATTGCGAGGTCTTCGCCATCTGCTTGTCCGACGTGCGCCAGATCAAACGTGTGGTGTCATAACCCTGCTGCCGTGCCCTGCTCAGCAGGTCTTCACGGGTGTCGGCGCTGACCGTCGGCGTGCGCGACAAGATCCACATATAGCGCCGGCTTGGGCTGCCGACGAGGGCAGTCTTGTAATCATCGCTGACATACAACACCCAGTAGTCGCCCTTGGCGACGCCCGGCAACAGCGCGGTAAACCAGTTATTGAATTCCACCCTGAGCTTGTCGGTCTTGCCCGGCACTTGCGGCGTAGCGGTGCCCTTGGCTTCTTCCCACTTCCAGTCGCTGGTCAGGCAGCGGTTGAACACCGACATATCGCCATCCGGCAACAAGGTGTAGCGGGCCTCGGACTGCGCGCAGTTGCGCTGGAAGTACATCGGCAATCGCGCCAATTCATACCAGGTACCCTGGTAACGCTTGAGGTTGACGTTACCCGCGGTCTTGGGTTGCAGATCATCGCCAGAATGGCTGGCGCAGCCCGCCAAAAACAGGCTGGCGCAAAGGAACACAACAAAACGCATCATTCTTCTTCTCCCGCAGGCTTTCGCCCCGGTTTACTTCAGGCCTTGCCCGGAAAACATCAGAACTTTGTCACCGGCATATTGAACGCTGATAAAGCTGTTTTTATCGCCCCAGGTGCAGCTGGACATACCCAGCGCGCCGGAACAATCGGTCGGCTTACCCAGCAACGACTCCACTTCGGCCTTGGCCATGCCAGCCGACAGCTTCGCGTAATTTTCCTGATTGACCTTGCTGCAAGCGGCCAACAGCACGCAAAAGGCCAGCAAAGCGAGACGGCGTAACGACATGGAATAACTCCTGGAGGGACGAGGCAGGTTGGGGGTCTGCCAGAAGCTTAGAAGGGAAAACAGGTGTCTGGTTCCCGACGAACGAAAACAAAAAAGCCCCGAAAACGCTGAAACGTTTCGGGGCTTCTCATCGTTCAAGACTTCACGTCTTGAACGTGCCGAGGGAGCTTGCTCCCTCGCCACACTTACTTCTTGTGATAGCCGGTCACGCGCTCGACTTCTTCCTTCGAACCCAGGAACACCGCCACGCGCTGGTGCAGGCCTTCGGGCTGGATGTCGAGGATGCGCTGGTGGCCGTCGGTGGACACACCGCCCGCCTGTTCAACCAGGAACGACATCGGGTTGGCTTCGTACATCAGGCGCAGCTTGCCCGGCTTGGACGGCTCGCGGCTGTCACGCGGGTACATGAACACGCCACCGCGGGTCAGGATGCGGTGTACGTCAGCCACCATCGCCGCGACCCAGCGCATGTTGAAGTTTTTCTTCAACGGGCCTTCTTCGCCTTCCATCAACTCGCTGACGTAGCGCTTGACCGGTTCTTCCCAGTGGCGCTGGTTGGACATGTTGATTGCAAATTCCTGGGTAGCAGCAGGAATCACGATGTCTTCGTGGGTCAGCACGAAGCTGCCCATTTCGCGGTCCAGGGTGAAGCCTTTGACG
Organism: Pseudomonas sp. GW704-F2; assembly: GCF_059423025.1. Classification (NCBI taxonomy): domain Bacteria; kingdom Pseudomonadati; phylum Pseudomonadota; class Gammaproteobacteria; order Pseudomonadales; family Pseudomonadaceae; genus Pseudomonas; species Pseudomonas sp. GW704-F2. The sequence goes on from NZ_JBWKXO010000005.1 coordinate 212,061, forward strand.
CCGTCGCCCAGGGTCAGGACCAGCATGGTCTGCGGGCCGTAGATCGCATAACCGGCGGCAACCTGCTGGGTGCCCGGCTGCAGGAAGGCCTTTTCGTTCAGGGCTTCGTTCTGGCTCAGGTGTTCGTTCGGGCAACGCAGCACCGAGAAGATGGTGCCGACCGGGGCGTTGATGTCGATGTTGGACGAGCCGTCCAGTGGGTCGAACACCAGCAGGTAGGCGCCTTTCGGGTATTTGCCCGGGATCTGGTAGGCATTGTCCATTTCTTCGGACGCCATGCCGGCCAGGTGACCGCCCCATTCGTTGGCTTCGAGCAGGATCTCGTTGGAGATCACGTCGAGTTTCTTCTGCACTTCGCCTTGGACGTTTTCAGTGCCCATGCTGCCGAGGACGCCACCCAGCGCGCCTTTGGACACGGCGTGGCTGATTTCCTTGCAAGCACGCGCCACCACTTCGATAAGGAAGCGCAGATCGGCAGGCGTGTTGTTACTGCGGGTCTGCTCGATCAAATAGCGACTCAGGGTAACGCGGGACATGGAAGGCTCCGATGTATGGGGGGCTAAAAACCCGCGCAGTTTAACGCGAGTCGGGGCGTATTTCCTCCTATCAGAGGATTTAAACCCAATAGAGTTCATGGACGTTATTTAACGTGCTGCCGCAGGCTTGCGCAGCAAACTGTAAGCCATGGCCCCCAGCGCCGCCACACCGAGCAGCAATACGGCCCAGAGTCCGAGTTTTTTCCAGTTCGGTTCGGTGTCGACAGCGGCCACGAGCGCTGGCGACGTGACCCTGACGTCCCCCGCCACCGTGGCCTGCCCCAAGGTGCTGAGGCGCTCGGCGCTGTAGTCGGGGATCAGGGTCGACAGCGGCAGGTTCGCCGCCTTGGCCGAGGCATTCCCCAGCGCCAGGGTGAACGGCGGCTCGCCCCGCGCCAGGAACACCAACTGAGTGGCGCGCACGGCAACCCGCAGGGTCGGCGCGGCGGTGCCCAGGCCGCCGCCGCGCTCATCCACCTGCAACTTGAGTTCAGCGACCGCCTGGCCCGGCAACTGCAATTGATCCTGCACCACGTCCTGGCCGTTCTGGGTCAGGCGGTACAGCAAACCATTGCTCAACGGCTGCCAGGCTTGCTTGCTGTCGCGTCGCCCCGACAAGGTCACGGGCGCCAGCGTATTGGGTTGTGTCAATTCCACGCGCAGGCGCTCGACGTTCAGCCCCGCCGGCAACTGCCAGGTGTATTCCCCCGCCTGCAGCCGCGTGCCGGAGAGCGGCTGCGACCACACCCATGGCGTCGGCAGGCTGCTGCGGGTGGCGCTGACCAATTTGGCCGAGGTCAACAGCGGCGCCGCCTGGCCCTGCCACAACAGACGCAGGTAACGCGCCGTTTGCCCCGGCAGGCTGACGTCGTGCTGCTCGACGCGCTCGTCGGCAAACGACAAACGCGCCACTTGCCCGTCGCCCCAGGGCGTCCAGTGCTGCAAGTCATCGCTGGCTTCGATGCTGAATCGCTGGAAGCCTTCTTGCTCGTGGCTCCAGTCGAGGCTCAGTTGCTGCAACGGCGCCTTGATCGCACTGGCGTCGAGCACCCAGCCGCGCAGCACCTGCTGGCCGGTCGTGGTTGCCGTGGAGGGGCGCACCTCCAGCAAGGTGCCTTCGGCGCTGGACTTCATCACCACCGCTGGCAAGGTTTCGCGGGTGTCGGCGGCGTACAGCGGGAACCACTTCACATCGGCAACGTTACGGTTCTCGGTGTGTTGCGCGGATTGGCGCGACAGCGCGTAGGCCTGGGGCTCACCGGCAGCATTGAATACGCGCAGGTCGCTGAGGTCGGCCTGGCGCGCGCTCAGTTGCACGGCCAGCGGCAATTCGAGGCGATACCACGGGCCGTTGCCGCTGACACTCAGCGGCACCTGGGCGGAGAAGTCGGCGGGCGTTTCCTGGGCCCATACCGACAATGTCGCACACACGCCCACTACCGCCACGCTCAACTTACCGATCAAGAGGATGCTCCTTCAGTTTCCAACACAGGTTCGGCGCGCTTGGGCGGCAGCGGTGCGAAGTAACCCACCACCAGCAACAACCCGCCCACGCCAATGAACGACACGATCCGCGCCAGGCCGCCACGGTTGCTCAGCTCGACAAAAAACAACTTGGCCACCACCACGGCAATCAACGCCGCGCCGATCAGCCAAACCTCGCGACGATGGCGCAGGTGACCGCCGATCATCAGGCCGAGGGCAATCAGGGTCCAGACGATCGACAAACCGGCTTGCACCAGCATCGACTCCAGCAACGCGTCCAGGTGAAACGGCACGCCGCCCCAATGGTGGGCGGTACGCATCACCAGCGCCGTGAAGAACGCAAACAGCGAAGCCCCCGCCACCCCTTGGGCGATCCATTCGGCACGCGGCCCGCGCTGCGGCGCCGCACTGCGCGACCACAGATACACGCCAAGCAGGGCAAACAGCAGGCCCAGGTCCAGTGGGTTGATCAGCGGCACATAGGGCAACGGCTTGGCCGTACCGTCGCTGAACGTATTGGCCAGCCAGAACCAGCCGAGCATCAGCACCGCCAACGGCAGCGCCGCCAGCACGCGGTACTCCTTGGCATAGGCCGACACCGGCCATGGCCAACTGCGCGGCGCAGCCGCCAGCACCAGGTAGAGGCTCGGCAGGATCGCCCAGCCCAGCCAGCGCCAGGCGTTGTATTCGCTCGACAGCAACAACAGGCCGTAGCGCAGCTCCAGCGCCAGGACGCCGATCAACATCCAGCTACCCAACACATGGGCAACGCTCAGTACTTTGGCCGGAGCCACCGCCGCCAAGCGCCGCAACGAGATGAAATGCACCGCGAACACCGCCAGCCAGGCCAGCCAGCCGAACTGCGCCGCCGGGTGATAGTAGCTATGGGCAGACACCAGCAACACCGCTGCCGCCGCCGGCATCAGCAAGGTGCAGAGCATCGCCAGCGAGGCCCAGCGCAGGCGCGCCGCGAACAGCGTCCAGAGCGCCACGCTCGCCGCGGCGATACCCAGCAGGAACGCGCCCTGCAACTCTTGCGGGATAAACCGCAGCACTTCGCCGATCAGCGCCAGCGCCCACCAGGCCGCGCCCCACACCAGCAACAGGTCAGACAGGCGTTGCAGTTTCAGCACAGCAAACACCGGCGCATGAGGTTCGCGCTGCAAGCGCCAGGCGCCGACCAGAGCGGCCAGGCCCAACACCATCGGCGTCCAGAAACCGCTGTGCGCCAACGGACGCAAACCTTCATTGGTCAACGGCCCGAGCAGTTCCGGCACCGCCAGCAGGAACGACGCGCCGCCGATCAGTTGCAGCAGCAAACCGAACACAAAACTGACGCGCTGTTGCAGGTACAGGCTCAACCAAATGATCAGCAGACCGCTCGCCGCCCACACCCCGCTGGCGCTTTCCCAAGGCAACACAAACAGCACGGCCAGGTTGATCAACACCAGGCCGGCCAGCAGCACCACCGACAACCCGCGCAACAGGCGCGCGTCGCTGCGCACCATGTCGTCACGGGCCGCCAGCAGCATGCCGCCGATCAACGCCAGCCCGATCAGCGAGGCCGTCAGCAAACCGCCCCAACCCGCGCTGAATACCGCCACGCCATCACCGCCTTGCAGGCGCAACAGGAACAACGCGCCACCCAGCAGTTGCACGGCGAACGCGGTGAACAGGAAGGTCCGTGAACCGATGCGCAGGCCCACATACAGCGTCGCCAGGCCGGCGAGCGCCCAACTGATGGCGGTGCCTTGGGTCAGCAACAGCAGCGGTGCGAGCAGGTACACGAAGGTCAGCCCGAGGCTGGCCAACACCGGCAAGCCCTTGCGCTCCCAAGCCGCCGCCTGTTCGGTGGAGGCGTTGCGCAACTGCGCGAAGCTGAACAGCAACGCGGCACCCAGCAACAGCGCGCCCAATGGCGCACCGTCCAGCATTGTGTGTGCGCCGACGCGCAGTTCACTGAGGAAGGCCAGCGCCGAACCCAGTTGCAACAACAGGCCGAACGCCCGCGCCAACGGCCGTTGCTGGCGCAGGCCGAGCCAGAAGATCCCGGCGCCTTCCACGGCCCAGGCCGCTGCGGTCCAGCGCGCGTCGAGGCCCAGGGGAATCGCCAGGCTGGCGAAGATCACGCCCAGGGCCAGACAGGTTTCCGCCAGCAGCAAGGCACGCCCGCCACTGAGCAGTCGGGCCAGGCCCATGTAGATGATGCCCAGGCCCAGGGCGCTGAACGCAGCGGCAAACTCCAGGTGTTGGACCAGTGCGAACTGCAAGCCAAAGCCCACCAGCGGCGGACCGAACAGCAGGCTGCCGTCGACATAATCGCCCTTGGCCGCCGACCAGCGCAGCAGCGCGCCGCGGCTGTCGTCCTCCGGCGCGTCGTTCATCTCCAGCAATTTGCGCCGGGTGAACAGCAGGCCGATGGCCAGGTACATCAGGAAAAACACGATCAGGAACGGCTCGGTGCTCCACAGCAGCTGCGGCGCATACGAACGCAGGCCCCAGGCGAAGCCGATGCCGAAGGTGCCGACAAAGCCGATCAGGTTGAGCAGGCGCCAGGCCTTGAACCAGGCGATGGCGAGGATGCCGGCATTGAGCAGGGCGAAGTAGCTGAACAGCGCCACATGGCTGCCGGCGCCGGTGGAGGCCAGGATCGGCGCGGCAAACCCGCCCAGCGCCGCTGCGCAGGCCAGGCCCAACGCATCCTGGGTGATCGCCAGAATCGCCGAAAACAGCGTGACAGCCACCAGCAGGCCCAGCGCCGCGCCCGGGTCGATCAACGGGTGCAGGCGCATTGCGGCAAACACCGTCAGGTACAGCACCGCAATCCCGGTGCCTTGCAGCATCAAGCCGTAATTGCTGTTGCGCAGCCGCAACCACCAGCCCAGGCCCAGCAGGCCCAAGGCGGCGGCGGCAACCCCGGCATAACGCAGTTCGATCGGCACCACCATGCCTTCGGTGGCATAACGCAGCAAAAAGGCCAGGCCGAGGAACAGCAGCACCACGCCGACGCGCAACACGGTATTGCCGCCGAACAGCCAATTGCGCGCGCCGCGGATGGCGCGCTCGATCAGGTTCGGGCCTCGGGGGATAACCGGTTCAGGTGCAGGCGGTTTCTCGGCAGGTTTCCAGACATCCGCCGGTAATGGCTGACTCGGTTCGGCAACGATGGCGACGGGTGTTGGCGCCAGTTCAGCGGGCAACTCCCAGACAAGTTCGGGTGCCTCGGCTGGCGGAGCAGATTCGGCAACGGGGGATTCGACCACCACACTGTGCGCCAGCGGCGCAGGTTCGGGTGCAGGCTTTTCCATTTGCGCCAGGCGTTGTTCCAGCGCGGTGAGCGCTTTCTGCGCGGTCTCCAACTGACGGCCTTGTTCATCCATGCGCGAAGCCAGCATCGACAGGCGAATCGCCTGGCCAATGCCCAACCCCAGCAGCGCGCCGATGCCCGCGTCGCCGAACGACTCATCGAGCGTCCAGCCGAGCGCCAGCCCAATCAGCATGAAAATCCATTGCATGGTCGATATTCCCTAAGCAAACCGGGACCTAGTATATCGACGCAGGACCAATGTGGGAGGGGGCTTGCCCCGATAGCGGTGTGCCAGTCGACATATCTGCAAACTGACAGTCCGCTATCGGGGGCAAGCCCCCTCCCACATTTTGGTTTTGGGGTGTTTAGTCGAGCGCTTTCCAGATCTCGGTGGCGTATTCGCGGATCGTGCGGTCCGAAGAGAACCAGCCCATCCGCGCGGTATTGAGCACCGCCGAACGCCACCATTCCTTGGAATCATGCCAATGCGCGTCGACCCGGGTCTGCGCCTCCCAGTAGGCATCGAAGTCGGCACACACCAGGAAGCGGTCGTACTCGATCAGCCCATCGATCAAGCCCACATAACGGCCCGGATCGTCCGGCGAGAACACCCCGCCGCGAATCGCTTGCAACACATCGCTCAAACGATGGGACGCGGCGATGTCCGGCCCGGCGTGGAATTCACCGGCGTGCTTGCGGGCCTCCACCTGCTGGGCGCTGAGGCCGAAGATAAACATGTGCTCGCCGCCCACGCGCTCGTGCATCTCGACGTTGGCGCCGTCCATGGTGCCGATGGACAGCGCGCCGTTAAGGCCGAACTTCATGTTGCTGGTGCCCGATGCTTCAAAGCCGGCGGTGGAAATCTGCTCCGACAAGTCCGCCGCCGGGATGATGCTTTCCGCCAGGCTGACGTTGTAGTTGGGCAGGAACACCACCTTGAGCAAGCCGCGCACGGTGGGGTCGTTGTTGACGGTGCGGGCGATGTCGTTGGTCAGCTTGATGATCAGCTTGGCCTGGTGATAGCTCGCCGCCGCCTTGCCGGCGAAGATCTTCACTCGCGGCACCCAGTCGGTCTCGGGCTCGGCACGGATCGCCTGGTACAGCGCCACGGTGTGCAGCAGGTTGAGCAACTGGCGCTTGTACTCGTGGATGCGCTTGACCTGCACGTCGAACATCGCCGCCGGGTTGACCGCAATACCCAGACGCTCATGGATGATCTCGGCCAGCGCGCGCTTGCTGTGCAGGCGTTGTTCGGCAAAGGCCTTGCGGAAGGCCTGCTTCTCGGCGAACGGTTCGAGTTCGATCAGGCGCTGTTCGGGCTTGTCGAGGATGTCCGCACCCAGCGCGTCGACGAGCATGCCGGTGAGTTGGGGGTTGGCCTGGTACAGCCAGCGGCGGAAGGTGATGCCGTTGGTTTTGTTGTTGATGCGCTCCGGGTACAGCTTGTGCAGTTCGGAGAACACCGTGCTGCGCATCAGTTGGGTGTGCAGGCCGGATACGCCGTTGACGCTATGGGAGCCGAGGAACGCCAGGTTGCCCATCCGCACGCGGCGGCCGTTGTCTTCTTCGATCAGCGACACGGCGCGCAGCACGTCGAAATCGTGGATGCCCTTGGCGCGCAGCGAGTCGATGTGCTGCGCGTTGATCAGGTAGATGATCTGCATGTGCCGGGGCAGCATGCGTTCCATCAGGCCGACCGGCCAGGTTTCCAGGGCTTCGGGCAGCAGTGTGTGGTTGGTGTACGACAGGGTTTCGATGGTGACGTCCCACGCCGCGTCCCAGGGAATATCGTGCAGGTCCACCAGTTGCCGCATCAACTCGGCGACCGCGATGGACGGGTGCGTGTCGTTGAGCTGAATGGCGGCATGTTCGCCCAGGCTCAGCACCGAGCCGTGCATGTTCTTGTGGCGGCGCAGCAGGTCTTGCAGCGAGGCCGAGACGAAGAAGTATTCCTGGCGCAGGCGCAGTTCCTGCCCCGCTTCGGTGCTGTCGGCCGGGTAAAGCACTCGGGAGATGCTTTCGGCGCGGGCCACTTCGGCGACGGCGCCCAAATGGTCGCCGGCGTTGAAGCGCTCCAGGTGCAGGTCTTCCACGGCGCGCGCACGCCACAGCCGCAGGGTGTTGACGCTGGCGCCGCGCCAGCCGACCACCGGAGTGTCGTAGGCCACGGCCCGCACGGTTTCGCTGGGCGACCACACCTGAATCAGCTTGCCGCCGGCATCGGCGAGGGTTTCGACGCTGCCGCCGAAGCCGATCGGGTAGATCACTTCAGCCCGTTCGAACTCCCACGGGTTGCCGAAATCCAGCCAGCGCTCGGTCTGTTCCTGCTGCCAGCCATCGACAATCGCCTGGCGGAACAGCCCGTGCTCATAGCGAATGCCATAACCATGGCCGGCAATGCCCAGGGTCGACATGCTTTCCATAAAGCACGCCGCCAGGCGCCCCAGACCGCCGTTGCCGAGCGCTGCGTCGGGCTCCAGCAGGCGGATGCGTTCCAGGTCGACACCCAACTCGGTGAGCGCTTCGCGAGCGATCTCCAGCAGGCCGAGGTTGCTCAGGCTGTCGAAGAGCAGGCGGCCGATGAGGAATTCCAGCGAGAGGTAATACACCCGCTTCTGGCCTTTGCGGTAGATTTGCCGCGTATGGTTCATCCAGTGATCGACCATCTGGTCGCGGGCGGCCAGGGCAATGGCTTCGAACCAGTCATGGTCGAAGGCGTGATCCGGGTCTTTGCCCACCGCGTAGGTGAGTTTGGTCAAGACAGCATCGCGAAATGCGGCTACCTCTGCTTCTCGTGCAAGCGGTTCCTGAGACATCGGTGTGACCTCGGGCGAGATTGAAGGAGTTGCTAGAGCCTAGTCGGTCTGACCGGCGGTCGACGCGCTGGTTCGGCAGTTTTTTAACTCATTCACCTTTGCATGAATTTAATGCAGGGGTCGTGCCCGATCACTGTTCGAGCCGCCTTCGAGCTGAAAACCCGAAAATATTGTTCAAAAAACCATCAATCCCGGTATGATCGCGCGCCCGGATACCGCCCCACCTTGGAACCCTGATGAAGCCTCAACTGATCGCCGCCGCGGAACTCGACCGTCTCGAGACCTGGCAGAAATATTCCGCCCACATGTGCGGAGGCTGCGTGTCCAGCTGCTGCACGCTGCCGGTCGAAGTGAAGATCAAAGACTTGATCCGCATTGGCATCGTCGATGAATTCGAGCGCGGCGACCCGCCGAAGAACATCGCCAAGCGTTTGCAGAAGGAAGGCATCGTCGAGCGCTACAACAGCAAATCCGAGATCTTCACCCTGCAGCGCATGAGCAACAACGACTGCCTGTACCTGGATCGTAAGACGCGCTTCTGCACTATTTATGACAAGCGCCCGGATACCTGCCGCAACCACCCGAAAATCGGCCCGCGGCCGGGGTATTGCGCGTACAAGCCCAAAGAAGTGGTGCGCGAGACCAATTTCAAGACTCTCGATAAGTTCTGATCCATGTTTTGCAGGGTTCTCAAGGGCCCTATCGGGGGCAAGCCCCCTCCCACAGTTTTGATTTGTGAACGCCTTCAAAATGTGGGAGGGGGCTTGCCCCCGATAGGGCCGGCACCTTCAGCACAAAACCTGCAGACATAAAAAAACGCCCCCGGCCTTTCGACCGGGGGCGTTTTTCATTCAGCCTGAGTTAACTCAGTTCTTGGCTTTCTTGGCAGCGCGGGTACGCTCGCCTTCGTCCAGGATCTTCTTACGCAGGCGGATCGACTTAGGCGTGACTTCGCACAGCTCGTCGTCCTGGATGAATTCCAGGGCCTGTTCCAGGGTGAAGCGAACAGGTGGAACCAGAGCGATGGTTTCGTCTTTACCCGAAGCACGCATGTTGTCGAGCTTCTTGCCTTTGGTTGGGTTGACGCCCATGTCGTTGTCACGGCTGTTCAGACCAACGATCTGACCGTTGTAGATCTCTTGACCGTGTTCAACGAACAGCTTGCCACGCGCCTGGAGGGTTTCCAGGGAGTAGGTCAGCGCCTTGCCGGTTTCAACCGAAACCAGAACACCGTTCTGACGGCCGGACATGTCGCCGGACTTCATGGTGTCGTAGCGATCGAAGATCGAGGTCAGGATGCCAGCACCGTTGGTCAGGGTCAGGAACTGGTTACGGAAACCGATCAGACCACGCGCAGGGATGTTGTATTCCAGACGCACACGGCCTTTGCCATCCGGCACCATGTTGGTCAGGTCGCCCTTACGCAGGCCCATCTCTTCCATGACCTTGCCCTGGGATTCTTCAGGGGTGTCGATGGTGACGTTTTCGAACGGTTCCTGCTTCACGCCGTCAACAGTACGGATGATCACTTCAGGACGACCAACGCCCATTTCGAAGCCTTCGCGACGCATGGTTTCGATCAGTACCGAGAGGTGCAGCTCACCACGGCCGGAAACCTTGAACTTGTCAGCCGAGTCGCCTTCTTCAACGCGCAGTGCCACGTTGTAGAGCAGCTCTTTGTCCAGACGTTCCTTGATGTTACGGGAGGTCACGAACTTGCCTTCTTTACCGCAGAAAGGCGAGTCGTTTACCTGGAAGGTCATGGAAACGGTTGGCTCGTCGACGGTCAGAGGCTTCATCGCCTCGACAGTGTCCGGCTGGCACAGGGTGTCGGAGATGAACAGCGAGTCCATACCGCTGACGCACACGATGTCGCCGGCGAACGCTTCTTCAACGTCGATGCGGTGCAGGCCGTGGTGACCCATCAGCTTCAGGATACGACCGTTGCGCTTCTTGCCGTCGGCGCCGATAGCGACAACCGGAGTGTTCGGCTTGACGCTACCACGAGCGATACGGCCAACGCCGATAACACCCAGGAAGCTGTTGTAGTCCAGTGCCGAGATTTGCATCTGGAACGGACCGTCACGGTCAACCTTCGGTGGTGGAACGTGGTCAACGATGGCCTGGTACAGCGGGGTCATGTCTTCCGCCATGGCGGTGTGATCCAGACCGGCGATACCGTTCAGGGCCGAAGCGTAGATAACCTGGAAGTCCAGTTGTTCTTCGGTAGCACCCAGGTTGTCGAACAGATCGAAGATCTGGTCCAGAACCCAATCCGGACGCGCGCCTGGACGGTCAACCTTGTTGATGCACACGATCGGACGCAGGCCGGCTTCGAACGCCTTCTTGGTCACGAAACGGGTTTGCGGCATAGGGCCGTCTTGAGCGTCAACCAGCAGCAGAACGGAGTCGACCATCGACATTACGCGTTCTACTTCGCCGCCGAAGTCGGCGTGGCCCGGGGTATCCACGATGTTGATGTGGTAGCCGTTCCAGTTGATAGCGGTGTTTTTAGCCAGGATGGTAATACCGCGCTCTTTTTCCTGGTCGTTGGAGTCCATCACGCGCTCGTCGTTGAGCTCGTTGCGCTCCAGGGTGCCGGATTGACGCAAGAGTTTGTCTACCAGGGTGGTTTTACCATGGTCAACGTGAGCAATGATGGCGATGTTACGTAGATTTTCGATCACTTGTGTATCTCGATCAGAGGATTCGGTGTGCTGACAGGTCGTGGCAGCGATTAACAGTAGAGTCAGGCCTTGCCGTTACAGCTTGACGGCAGAGTCGGGGGGCCGGTGACGCAGGCCACAGGCAAACAGCCCCGGGCTCTTAGCTCGGTCGATAAACGCGCACATTGGCATGCCCCTCACTGAGCAAATGGTGGGCATGCAGGCGACTCATCACGCCTTTGTCGCAATACAGCAGGTACTGACGGCTGTTATCCAGTTCCTTGAAACGCGCGTTCAATGCATAGAACGGCAGCGTTTGTACGTCGATGCCAGCGATTTCCAGCGGCTCGTCTTCAGCGGCATCCGGGTGACGGATGTCGATGATGATCTGACCGGCCAGGGCTTCGCTGACTTCTTCGATCTGCACATCCTGGCCCAACTCGTCGATGACACGATCGATCGGGACCAGTTTGGCGTTCTCGAGCGCACGCTCCAGAACCGCCATATCAAACTGTTGTTCTTCATACTCCACGCGGTTGCGCTTGGCGTGGGTCTTGGGGTTCACCGAGATGACCCCGCAATATTCGGGCATGTGCTTGGCGAAGTCGGCAGTGCCGATCTGTTCCGCCAGGTCGATGATGTCCTGCTTATGGCTGGCGATCAGCGGGCGCAGCACCAGCTTCTCGGTCACGCAATCGATGAGCGACAGGTTCGGCAGCGTCTGGCTGGATACCTGGGAAATCGCTTCGCCGGTCACCAGCGCGTCGATCTGCAGTTGATCGGCAATTCGGGACGCTGCGCGCAACATCATACGCTTCAATACTACGCCCATATGACTGTTATCGACTTTGCCGAGAATTTCGCCCAGTACTTCCTCGAACGGCACGCTGACAAACAGCACGCGTTGGGAGCTGCCGTACTTCTTCCAGATATAGTGCGCGACTTCCATCACGCCCAATTCGTGGGCACGCCCGCCCAGGTTGAAGAAGCAGAAGTGGCTCATCAGGCCGCGGCGCATGATCTGGTAGGCCGCCACTGTGGAATCGAAACCGCCGGACATCAAGACCAGGGTCTGTTCCAGGGCGCCCAACGGGTAGCCACCAATGCTATTGTGCTGGCTGTGGATCACAAACAACCGTTGGTCGCGAATTTCCATCCGCACTTCAATTTGCGGCGCCTTGAGGGAAATTCCGGCAGCGCCGCACTCGCGACGCAGCTTGCTGCCGACGTATTTTTCCACATCCATGGAGCTGAACGGGTGCTTGCCGGCACGCTTGCAGCGCACCGAAAAAATCTTGCCTTCAAGCTCGCTGCCGAAGTGCTGTTTGCACTTTTCGGTGATGTCGTCGAAGTCGCCCAGCGGGTACTCGTCGACCTGCAGGAAATGCGCGATGCCCGGCATGCAGCTCAGGCGCTCGGTCATATCCTTCAAGGCCTTGGCGTCGGTGACACGGGTTTCCAGCTCGAGATTGTCCCACACACCGTTCACCACCACAGCCGGGTCCAGATCGCGGAGCACGGCACGGATGTTCTTGGCCAACTGACGGATGAAACGCATCCGTACCGGTCGGCTTTTGATGGTGATCTCGGGGAAGACTTTAACGATTAATTTCATGGAAACAGCGCGCGCAGGGCCTGCCGAAAAAGGGGGGCGCGGATTATAGCGGAAATCGCTCAAGGTTTAACCAGTTAATATGCATCAACGGTGCAACGCACCAAAACAGGTCATTTGCGCAAATGCACGCCACATTGCAGTGCGTTATTTATTCCATTTCAGCGGTTTGCACTGTTATAGGGGCCATTTTGACGCAAAAAGGCCATGTTGGCGCACTGGCATGCAATTTGCTCTCTTGTGAGGCAGGTTGCCATGGCGGACTATCCGCGCCGGCATCACCCACATTCTAAGGGCTAACTCCACTACCCAGCCCGAAGCCACCCCGGAGGACACCATGTCGAAGTCGGTTCAACTCATCAAAGATCATGACGTTAAGTGGATTGATCTGCGCTTCACGGACACAAAAGGCACTCAGCACCACGTGACCATGCCGGCTCGCGACGCGCTGGATGACGCGTTCTTCGAAGAAGGCAAAATGTTCGACGGTTCCTCCATTGCCGGTTGGAAAGGCATCGAAGCTTCCGACATGATCCTGATGCCGGACGACAGCACTGCCGTGCTGGACCCGTTCACCGAAGACCCAACCCTGATCATCGTCTGCGACGTGATCGAGCCTTCGACCATGCAAGGCTACGACCGCGACCCACGTGCGATCGCCAAGCGTGCCGAGGAATACCTGAAGTCGACCGGTATCGGCGACACCGTATTCGTAGGCCCAGAGCCAGAATTCTTCATCTTTGATTCGGTCAAGTTCAAGTCCGACATCTCCGGCTCCATGTTCAAGATTTTCTCCGAACAAGGTTCGTGGATGTCCGACCAGGACGTAGAAGGCGGCAACAAAGGCCACCGTCCAGGTATCAAAGGTGGCTACTTCCCAGTTCCGCCATTCGACCACGACCACGAAATCCGTACCTCCATGTGCAACGCCATGGAAGAAATGGGCCTGGTCATCGAAGTACACCACCACGAAGTGGCGACTGCCGGCCAGAACGAAATCGGTGTGAAGTTCAACACCCTGGTTGCCAAGGCTGACGAAGTCCAGACCCTGAAGTACTGCGTACACAACGTGGCTGATGCCTACGGCCGTACCGCAACCTTCATGCCTAAGCCTCTGTACGGCGATAACGGTTCGGGTATGCACGTTCACCTGTCCATCGCTAAAGATGGCAAGAACACCTTCGCTGGCGAAGGTTATGCCGGCCTGTCCGACACCGCCCTGTACTTCATCGGCGGCATCATCAAGCACGGTAAGGCCCTGAACGGCTTCACCAACCCGTCGACCAACTCCTACAAGCGTCTGGTCCCAGGTTTCGAAGCACCGGTAATGCTGGCCTACTCGGCTCGTAACCGCTCCGCATCGATCCGTATTCCTTACGTGTCCAGCCCGCGCGCTCGCCGTATCGAAGCCCGCTTCCCGGACCCGGCAGCCAACCCGTACCTGGGCTTCGCTGCACTGCTGATGGCTGGCCTGGACGGCATCCAGAACAAGATCCACCCAGGCGACGCCGCCGACAAAAACTTGTACGACCTGCCGCCTGAAGAGGCCAAAGAGATCCCACAAGTGTGCGGCAGCCTGAAAGAAGCCCTGGAAGAGCTGGACAAGGGCCGTGCGTTCCTGACCAAAGGCGGCGTATTCAGCGACGACTTCATCGATGCCTACATCGAGCTGAAAAGCGAAGAAGAAATCAAAGTCCGCACCTTCGTACACCCACTGGAATACGAGCTGTACTACAGCTGCTGATCCGGTAGCGTCGCTTAACGTGGCGTGATCGAAAAAGACCTCCTTCGGGAGGTCTTTTTTTGCCCAGGGATTACACAGCTCCGCACCTGCAAACCCAATCAAAAAGGTGGGAGGGAGCTTGCTCCCGATAGCCGTGGATCAGTTGATACCGGTGCTGACTGACACTCTGCTATCGGGGGCAAGCCCCCTCCCACAAGGAGATCAGCATTGAAACGTCGACTTGTGTTCGCTCTGTTATTCGTCAGTGCCAGTGCGAGCGCTGCGCCGCCCAGCCTCGAACCTTTACTCAACAGCATCGCCGAGCGCCTGGCGATCGCCGACCAGGTCGCCCTGAGCAAGTGGGACAGCCACAAGCCCGTAGAAGACAAGAAGCGCGAGCAAGAGGTGATCGCCAGCGTCGTCGCCCAGGCCCCGAGCTACAAGCTGGACCCTGCCGCCGCCGGGCAGTTCTTCTCGGCACAGATCGAAGCGAACAAACTGGTGCAGTACGCCCATCTTTCTGACTGGCAGTTCCAGGGCAAGGCCCCCGACGATCCGCGCCCGGACCTGGTCAAGCAGATTCGCCCGCAACTGGACCAACTGCAAAAACGCCTGCTGCAGCAATTGGCCGACTTCAGCCCGCAGCGCACCGACCCACAGTGCCCGCAATGGCTGGCCGAAGCCGTGCATGAGCCGCTCAATGAGCCGATGCAGCAGTTGGCGATGATCCGCGCGACCGCCGAGCTGTGTATCTACAAAGACTAAAACGGTACACCCGATCCAAAAATGTGGGAGGAGGCAATCCCCCTCCCGCATTTGATTTGTGTGAATTCGCGCTTCCTGAACAATCGTCACAAAATCGCACTATATTGGTGCGATAGCCTGCACCCTTCCCACCGACCCAGCCCATTTTGGTTCGAAACTACCCGATGAAGCTGGCAGAACGCCACAGTTTCGAGCCTTAAACCCTTATTTCAGGGCTTAAACGCTTCTTTTCGGAGCCTTGGTTTGGTTTTTGCATTTTCCTTGTATCAGCGTGTGCCTCAAGCCCGCGCCTTGCTCCAAAAGAGGTCCTGATGACCATCAGCGATGCACTGCACCGTTTGTTACTCGACAACCTGACCACCGCGACCATCCTGCTCAATGACGACCTGCGCCTTGAGTACATGAACCCGGCGGCGGAGATGCTCCTGGCCATCAGCGGGCAGCGCAGCCATGGGCAGTTCATCAGCGAGTTGTTCACCGAGTCGGCCGAAGCCTTGAGCTCGTTGCGCCAGGCAGTGGAGCAGGCACATCCGTTCACCAAGCGCGAAGCGATGCTCACCGCCCTGACCGGCCAGACCCTGACCGTCGACTACGCCGTGACCCCGATCCTGAGCAACGGCAGCACCCTGCTGCTGCTCGAAGTCCACCCGCGTGACCGCCTGCTGCGCATCACCAAGGAAGAAGCGCAGTTGTCCAAGCAGGAAACCAGCAAGATGCTGGTGCGCGGCCTGGCCCACGAGATCAAGAACCCGTTGGGCGGGATTCGCGGCGCGGCGCAGTTGCTGGCTCGTGAGCTGCCGGACGAGCACCTCAAGGACTACACCAACGTCATCATTGAAGAGGCCGACCGCCTGCGTAATCTGGTGGACCGCATGCTCGGCTCCAACAAGCTGCCGTCGCTGGCGATGACCAACGTGCATGAGGTGCTGGAGCGTGTCTGCCAGTTGGTCGAGGCCGAAAGCCAAGGCTGCATTACCTTGGTGCGCGACTATGACCCGAGCATTCCCGACGTGTTGATCGACCGCGAGCAGATGATCCAGGCGGTGCTCAACATCGTGCGCAACGCCATGCAGGCCATCAGCAGCCAGAACGAGCTGCGCCTGGGCCGCATCAGCCTGCGCACCCGCGCCTTGCGCCAGTTCACCATCGGCCACGTGCGCCATCGTCTGGTGACCAAAGTCGAAATCACCGACAACGGCCCGGGCATTCCAGCAGAACTGCAGGAAACCATTTTCTTCCCCATGGTCAGCGGCCGCCCGGACGGTACCGGGCTGGGCCTGGCCATTACCCAGAACATCATCAGCCAGCACCAGGGTCTGATCGAATGTGAGAGCCATCCTGGCCACACCACGTTCTCGATCTTTCTGCCTCTGGAACAAGGAGCCCCATCGACATGAGCCGTAGTGAAACTGTCTGGATCGTCGATGACGACCGTTCTATCCGCTGGGTCCTCGAGAAAGCCCTGCAACAGGAAGGCATGACCACCCAGAGCTTCGACAGCGCTGACGGGGTGATGAGCCGCCTGGCGCGCCAGCAGCCCGACGTGATCATCTCCGACATCCGCATGCCCGGTGCCAGCGGCCTGGACCTGCTGGCGCGGATTCGCGAGCAGCACCCGCGCCTGCCGGTGATCATCATGACCGCGCACTCGGACCTGGACAGCGCTGTCGCGTCCTACCAGGGCGGTGCCTTTGAGTACCTGCCCAAGCCGTTCGACGTGGACGAAGCGGTGGCGCTGGTCAAGCGCGCCAACCAGCACGCCCAGGAACAGCAGAACCAGGAAGCCCCGCCCCCC
>NZ_JBWKXO010000006.1:0-9698 GCF_059423025.1 Pseudomonas sp. GW704-F2
GCGAAAACCGTCAACGATAACGCGAAAAACCAGACCCCCCGCGCCGCTCTCGGGTTTTTCGCGAGCAAGCTCGCTCCTACATTCAAATGGCGGTGTGCTAACGATTCCAGGTGGTGGGGCAGTCCTTGCAGCCTTCCATGTTCGCATCCTGGAAGTTCGCGTAGTGCTGGCGACTGCCCGTGAGGGTGGCCTGTTCCAGGTTGCTCTCACCGAACTTGGCCTCTTGCAGATTCGCATCGCTCAGATCCGCCCCTCGCAGGTCGGTCTTGCTCAGCCAGGTCATTTCCAGGTCGGCGGCGCGCAGGTTGGCCTTGCGCATTTTTGCCCCGGACAGCCGCGCGAATTGCAGGTAGGCCGCGCTCAGGTTGGCGTTTTCAAACTGCGCTCCCTGGGCGAACAGGCCCCAACCCTGGATCGCCATCAGCGTGGCGCCGGTGAAATCGGCCAGGCGCAGATTGCTTTGTTGCAGGCTGGCGCGGGTCAGGTTGGCGCCCTGCAACTGGGCTTTTTCCAGGTTGGCCAGGTCGAGGTTGGCGTGGCGCAAGTCCGCATCGCGCAGGTCGGCGCCGGCCAGGTTCATTTTGCTGAGGTCCTGGTTGCTCAGGTTGGCGCCCCTGAGGTTGGCGCCGGGGCATTGGCTGTGTTCGGCGAGGGTGCAGCCGTTGATGACCAGCGGGGTGTCGTCGCCGTCATCGGCGTGGGCCAGGGGCAGGGCGAGCAGGAGTAACAAGGGCAGATAGTTCATCTTGGAACCTCCAGACGAAGCAACCCCGTGACGTAGCAGCTGTCGAGCAGCCAGCTGCTACGACGGGGCTGGGGACGGGTTATTTTTGGGCGGTCTTGTTATCCCAGCTCGGGATCTTGAACACCCAGAACGACCCACCCTGTGCCACCGGCTTGGTCAGCTCGGCCATGTCGCCGCCCCACAACGGCACCGCGCCGCCATAGCCGACGGTGACGCCGATGTACTGCTCGCCATCCTGTTCCCAGGTGATCGGCGGCGAGACGATGCCGCTGCCGGTCTGGAACTTCCACAGCTCCTTGCCGGTTTTCGCGTCGAAGGCCTTGAAGAAACCGTCTCCGGTGCCGGTGAACACCAGGTTGCCCTTGGTCGCCAGTACGCCGGCCCACAGTGGCAGGGCTTCCTTGTGCTCCCACACCACCTTGCCGGTGGTCGGGTTCATCGCCCGCAGGGTGCCGACGTGGTCGTCATACATGCGCTTGATGCGGAAACCCATGCCCAGGTACGCCGAGCCCTTCTTGTAGTTGACCTCTTCGGTCCAGTATTCCTCTTTCCATTGGTTGCCCGGGATGTAGAACAGGCCGGTGTCCTGGCTGTAGGCCATGGGGTTCCAGTTCTTGCCGCCGAGGAACGGTGGCGAGACTTCCACCGGCTTGCCCTTGGTTTCACCGGGCAACGGTTTGGCCGGACGCTGGCCCGGGTTTTCCACCGGACGACCGGTCTTCAGGTCGATATGGCTGGCCCAGGTGATGTTGTCGACGAACGGGAAGGCGTTCTGCAGCTTGCCGTTGTTGCGGTCGACCACGTAGAAGAACCCGTTGCGGTCGGCGTGACCGGTGGCCTTGACCACTTTGCCGTCCTTGTCCTTGTAGTCGAACAGCACCAGCTCGTTGTTGCCGGAGAAGTCCCAGGCATCGTTCGGAGTGTGCTGGTAGAACCATTTCACTTCGCCGGTGCTCGGGTCGACACCGACCTGGCCCGAGGTGTAGAGGCTGTCGAAGTCGTGCGGGTTGCCGTCCTTGGACGTGCGCGCCCAGGTGTTCCACGGGCCGGGGTTGCCGGCGCCGACGATGATGGTGTTGGTTTCGGCATCGAAACTCGCGCTCTGCCAAGGTGCGCCGCCGCCGTGGCTCCAGGCCTCGACCTTGCCGGTTTCGGTGGTCGGGTCATCCGGCCACGACGGCGCTTTGACGTCGCCGGTCGGGGTGCTGTCCTTGCCGTTCAGGCGGCCCATGTGGCCTTCGACGAACGGGCGCATCCACACTTCTTCGCCGGTGTCCGGGTCGCGCGCATACAGCTGGCCGACCACGCCGAACTCATCGCCGGAGCTGCCATGGATCAGCAGCACCTTGCCGCTGACCTTGTCTTTGATCAGCACCGGGGCGCCGGTCATGGTGTAACCGGCGGCGTGGTCGCCGAACTTCTTGTTCCACACCACTTTGCCGGTGTTCTTGTCGAGGGCGATCAGGCGCGCGTCGAGGGTGCCGAAGTAGATCTTGTCGCCGAAGATCGCCGCGCCGCGGTTGACCACGTCACAGCACGGGCGGATGTTTTCGGGCAGGCGGTGGTTGTAGGTCCACAGGCGTTTGCCGGTCTTCGCGTCGAGGGCGAACACGCGGGAGTAGGAGCCGGTGACGTAGACCACGCCGTCGCTGACGATGGCCTGGGATTCCTGGCCGCGCTGCTTCTCATCGCCGAACGAGTACGACCAGGCCGGGGTGAGCTTGAACACGTTCTTGTCGTTGACCTGGGCCAGCGGGCTCCAGCGCTGGGCGTTGGTGCCCATGCCGTATTGCAGCACGTCCTTGGTGCTCAGGTGGTCGTTGGCGATGTCTTCCCAGGTGACGTTGCGCGTCGCCTTTGCGGTGGACGGCGCGGCAGGGTCGGCGGCGGCGAAGCTGGCCGCACTCAAGGACAGGCTGCCGACCAGCAGGAAAGCCTGCACGGCAAGGCTCAGCGGCGAACGGGCGGGTAGCGATCTTATTATCATGGTTGCAGTTCCCAGTGGAGGTTTTGGCCTGCACAGGGTGGAGCGCCAGGGCGCTGCGCGGATACGGAAAAAGTCCCGCTGTTGCCGGGAAGACTTCCCGAAGCGCCGCTGTTTTAGGCGTGCCCCACAAGCCCTACTACCAAGGGAGGACAAGCCGGCCACCAAAGCAGCATACGGCCTATGCCCCAGGGTTTCTAAGATGGTTGCCATAACCTCTGCAATGAGGTTTTGCGTGCAATCCTGAGGGCAAAAATAATGACAACAAAACGCAATGCCTTGCTCGTCGCCGGGCTGTTGGCCGGTGTGATCGGTGCAGGCTCGGCCTGGGCCCACGGCAACGTGGTCCCGCAAGCAGTGGAAACCAAGGGCCTGACCTCGATCAAGGACGCCGGCGTGCCGGTCGACGAGGACGGCTGGGCGGCAGTTAACCCTTACCGCACGTCGCCTGAACACGACCGAGCCCTGGAAATCGGTTCGTCCGCCTACAATCAGAACTGCGCCGCCTGCCACGGCCTGGAAGCCAAGTCCGGCGGCATCGCCCCCGACTTGCGCATGCTGGATGTGGGCGAGGCCGGTGATGAGTGGTTTGTGCAGCGCGTGCGTCACGGCGCGGTGCGCGACGGCCGGGTATATATGCCGAAAATGGCCGATTACCTGAGCCAGGAAGCCTTATGGGCGGTACGCACCTACCTGGACAGCGTTCACGTCGAGGAGTAAGCCATGCGCCTGTTCGCTTATGTGCTCGGCCTGGCCCTGCTGTGTTGCCAGACGGCACAGGCGCAGGTGCGCAGCTATGACCAGATGATCGCCGCCGGTGAGTTGAAAGTGGCGGTGTACAAGGACTTTGCCCCCTACAGTTTCGAAGACGGTGCCACCCCGCGCGGGGTCGATGTGGAGCTGGCCGAGGCCCTGGCCAAGGCGCTGGGGGTGCAGCTCAAATTGATCTGGGCGCCGGCCGGGGAAAAACTCGACGACGACCTGCGCGACTACATCTGGCGCGGCAGCCAGTTGCATAACCAGCAACTGGCCGACCTGATGATGCGCGCACCCTACGACCACGACTACGCGCAAAGGCGTAACGATCAGGGCGAACTGGAAAACGGCCATGTGGTGATGTTCGGGCCGTACCAGAACGAACAATGGCAGGTGGCCTACGACCGCCGCCGCCTGGACAAGGTCGCCAGCGTGGCGGTGTTCGAGGAGCACCCGATCGGCGTCGAAGTCGACAGCGTACCGTCGTTTTACCTGACCTCGGTGTTCAACGGCATGCTCGCCCGCCAGACCCATCACTACCCCGGTGTACCCCAGGCGTTCGCGGCGATGAAGGCCGGTGAAGTCGACGCGGTGATGGCGATGCGCGGCGAGATCGACTGGCAGGTGCATCAAGCACGCGATCCGCAACTGGCCCTGGCGCAAAACGCTTACCCGAGCATGGGCCGGCAGCGCTGGGAGATCGGCATGGCGGTACACGAAAGCAATCGCCAGTTGGCCTATGCGGTGGAAGAGGCGCTGGAAGGCCTGATCCGCGACGGTTCGCTGCAAACCATCTACAGCCATTACGGCCTGCAGTACGAAGTGCCCGAAATGTACCAATAGGAGCAGGCGATGAACTGGCGACTGAACTGCATGTTGGCCTGCTGGTTACCGTTGGCGGCCCACGCCGCGGCGGTCGAACCGGGCACGGACCCGGTGCCGTCGGTGATGTGGGCGTTCTACCACAAGCAGTTGCTGGCCGATGCGCCGTTCGTGTTCGATGAGCGGGTCAAGCTGCTGGCGCCGCCGTTCGCCGAAGATGCGCGCCAGGTGCCCCTGGAAATCGACGCGCGGGCGCTCAAGGGGCACGTGGTAAAGATCCTCGCCTGGGCCGAACTCAACCCGTTGCCCAGGATTGTCGATTTTCAGCCCAAGGCCGGGGTGCTGCCCTGGCTGTCGATCCGTATCCGTATCGAACAGGCCACGCCCCTGCGTGCGGCGGTGCTCACCGATGACGGGCTGTGGCACGTCGGCTCGACCCTGATCGACGCGGCCGGCGGCGGTTGCACCGCGCCCAGCGTGGTCCGCACCCAGCCGGGTTGGGAAGAGCATATCGGCGAAGTCCTCGGCGGGCGTTACCCACGCGGCGAATTCAGCCGGGTGCGCGTGCAGGTGGCGCACCCGATGGATAACGGCATGGTCAGCGGCATCCCCGAGTTCTATCTCAACCACGCGCAACTGCGTGGCCAGGACGGCCAGGTGCTGGCCGAGCTGGTGCTGTTCCCGGCGGTCAGCGAAAACCCCAACCTGGCCTTTGACATCGACGCACCCGGGCCGACGCGCCTGGTGCTGCGCGACAACAGCGGCAATGAATTCGACGCAGCCATTCCCTGACCAGAAGGAGCGCGGCATGCGCTGGATTCTATTGTTGTGCCTGAGCTTGAGCCTGCCCGCTGTGGCCGACCTCGACTACGCCCTCAAGCCACGACTGATCGCCGACGACACCTGGCTGCTGGAAGGCAGCACCGACAATTTCGCCAAGGACAACGGCGGCAATATCGTCAATACCGCGTTCATCGTCACCGAGGCCGGCGTGGTGGTGATCGACACCGGGCCATCGCGGCGCTACGGCGAAGCCCTGCGCCGGGCGATCGCCAGCGTCACCGACAAACCGGTGATCCAGGTGCTGCTGACCCACCACCACCCCGACCATGCGCTGGGCAACCAGGCCTTCAAGGACGTGCCCATCGGCGCCCTGGCTGGCACCACGCGCCTGTTGCATGAGCAGGGCGACGGCATGGCGGAGAACCTCTACCGCATGGTCGGCGACTGGATGCGCGGCACCGAAGTGCAATTGCCCACGCAAGTGCTCGAACCCGGTGTGCTCAGCTTTGGCCGCCACGACCTGCGCCTGCTTGCGCTGACCGGCCACACCGACGCCGACCTGGCCATCCTCGACCAGACTACCGGCGTGCTGTTTGCCGGCGACCTGGTGTTCTTCCAACGCGCCCTCACCACCCCCAACAGCCCCGGGCTGGCGGCGTGGCTGGCGGACATCGACACCCTGCAGGCCTTGCCCTGGACCCTGGTCGTCCCCGGCCACGGCCCGGTGGCCAACGATGCACAGCCGTTCGCGCAGATGCGCGACTACCTGACCTGGCTCGACCAACTGCTGCGCGACGGCGCCGCCCACGGCAGCGACATGGCCGAAATGATCCGCAGCCCCATCCCCGAGCGCTTCGCCGCGATCAACCTGAGCCGCTATGAACTGATCCGCAGCGTCAGCCACCTGTACCCGCGTTACGAGCGCGAGCAGATGCAGCGCGTGGATTCGGCGCGCTGACGGACCGGACCCGCTACTAAGGAACTAGCAATCTCGATACTGCGGTCAATTGTGACAACCGCCCCTGCGCCCAAGAATCTGTACCAGACCGGGAAAATTTCCCGGGTATAACAAAAAACCGCAGAGGTAGCCGTCATGACCCAACCCGCACGCCGCCAACCCTTCGCCTTGAGTGTGTTGCTCGGTGCCATTCTGTTATCCGGCCAGGCCATGGCGGCCGTGACCGATCAGGAGATTCTCCAGGACCCGAAAAACCCCGGGCAGATCGTCACCAACGGTCTGGGCGTCCAAGGCCAGCGCTATAGCCCGCTCGATACCCTGAATGTGGACAACGTCAAGGACCTGCGCCCGGTCTGGGCATTCTCCTTTGGCGGCGAGAAACAGCGCGGCCAGCAGGCGCAGCCGATGATCAAGGACGGGGTGATGTACCTCACCGGGTCCTACTCGCGGGTGTTCGCGGTGGATGCACGCACCGGCAAGAAGCTCTGGCAGTACGATGCGCGTCTGCCCGATGACATCCGCCCGTGCTGTGACGTGATCAACCGCGGCGTGGCGCTGTACGGCGACCTGGTGTTCTTCGGCACCCTCGACGCCAAGCTGGTGGCCCTGAACAAAGACACCGGCAAAGTGGTGTGGAGCAAGAAAGTCGCGGACCACAAGGAAGGCTACTCGATCAGCGCCGCGCCCCTGGTGATCAACGGCAAGCTGATTACCGGCGTGGCCGGCGGCGAATTCGGCGTGGTGGGCAAGATCGAAGCCTACGACCCGAAAAACGGTGACCTGCTGTGGACCCGTCCGACCGTTGAAGGTCACATGGGCTACGTCTACAAGGACGGTAAAGCCGTGGAAAACGGCATTTCCGGCGGCGAGGCGGGCAAGACCTGGCCTGGCGACTTGTGGAAAACCGGCGGCGCGGCACCGTGGCTGGGCGGCTACTACGACCCGGAAACCAACCTGCTGCTGTTCGGCACCGGCAACCCGGCGCCGTGGAACTCGCACTTGCGCCCTGGCGACAACCTCTACTCGTCCTCGCGTCTGGCGCTGAACCCGGATGACGGCACCATCAAGTGGCACTTCCAGACCACGCCCCATGACGGCTGGGACTACGACGGCGTGAACGAACTGGTCTCCTTCAACTACACCGAAGGCGGCAAAGAGATCAAAGCGGCGGCCACCGCCGACCGTAACGGCTTCTTCTACGTGCTCGACCGCACCAACGGCAAGTTCATCCGCGGCTTCCCGTTCGTCGACAAGATCACCTGGGCCACCGGCCTGGATAAAGACGGTCGGCCGATCTACAACGAAGCCAGCCGCCCCGGCGCGCCAGGCAACGAAGCCAAGGGCACTTCGGTGTTCGTCGCCCCGGCATTCCTCGGCGCGAAAAACTGGATGCCGATGGCCTATAACCGCGACACCGGGTTGTTCTACGTGCCGTCCAACGAATGGGGCATGGACATGTGGAACGAAGGCATCACCTACAAAAAAGGTGCGGCGTTCCTCGGTGCGGGCTTCACCATCAAGCCGCTGAACGAAGACTACATCGGCGTGCTGCGCGCCATCGACCCGAAAACCGGCAAGGAAGTCTGGCGCCACAAGAACTTCGCGCCGCTGTGGGGCGGGGTCCTGACCACCAAGGGCAATCTGGTGTTCACCGGTACGCCGGAAGGCTTCCTGCAGGCCTTCAACGCCAAGACCGGCGAGAAGGTCTGGGAATTCCAGACCGGCTCCGGCGTGCTCGGCTCGCCTGTGACCTGGGAAATGGACGGCGAACAGTACGTCTCGGTGCTCTCCGGCTGGGGCGGCGCGGTGCCGTTGTGGGGCGGTGAAGTGGCCAAACGCATCAAGGACTTCAACCAGGGCGGCATGCTCTGGACCTTCAAATTGCCTAAAGAACTGGTCGCCAAACACTGAATCTACGACCAAATGACAAGAGCCCTCCTGCCAACGGCGCATTCGCCCGGCAGCGGGGGCTCTTTACTATCGGGTCATCGCCTGTTGACCGACAGGCCCGGACCCAGACAGAGGCTTTAACATGATCTACGCACAACCTGGCACCCCTGGCGCCATCGTCAGCTTCAAGTCACGCTACGGCAACTTCATCGGCGGCGAATTCGTTGCGCCGATCAGCGGTGAATACTTCACCAACACCTCGCCGGTGACCGGTGAAGTGATCGCCGAATTCCCGCGTTCCAACGCCGCCGACATCGACAAGGCCCTCGACGCGGCCCACGCCGCCGCCGACGCCTGGGGCAAGACCTCGGCCCAGGATCGCGCCCTGGTGCTGCTGAAAATCGCCGACCGCATCGAACAGAACCTCGAAGTGCTGGCCGTCACCGAAAGCTGGGACAACGGCAAAGCCGTGCGTGAAACCCTCAACGCCGACGTGCCGCTGGCCGCCGACCACTTCCGTTACTTCGCCGGCTGCATCCGCGCCCAGGAAGGCGGCGCCGCCGAGATCAACGAACACACCGCTGCCTACCACTTCCACGAGCCGCTGGGCGTGGTCGGGCAGATCATCCCGTGGAACTTCCCACTGCTGATGGCCGCCTGGAAACTTGCCCCGGCCCTGGCCGCCGGTAACTGCATCGTGCTCAAGCCGGCCGAGCAGACGCCGCTGTCGATCATGGTGTTTGCCGAGCTGATCAACGACCTGCTGCCAGCGGGCGTGCTGAACATCGTCCAGGGCTTTGGCCGTGAAGCCGGCGAAGCGCTGGCCACCAGCAAGCGCATCGCCAAGATCGCCTTTACCGGCTCTACCCCAATCGGCGCGCACATCATGCATTGCGCGGCCGAGAACATCATTCCGTCGACCGTGGAGCTGGGCGGCAAGTCGCCGAACATCTTCTTCGAAGACATCATGAACGCAGAGCCGCAGTTCATCGAAAAGGCCGCCGAAGGCCTGGTGCTGGCGTTCTTCAACCAGGGCGAAGTGTGTACCTGCCCGTCGCGGGCGCTGGTGCAGGAGTCGATTTACGACGACTTCATGAAAGTGGTGATGAAAAAGATCGTCAAGATCAAGCGCGGCAACCCGCTGGACACCGAAACCATGGTCGGCGCCCAGGCGTCCGAGCAGCAATACGACAAGATCCTGTCCTACCTCAAAATCGCCCAGGAAGAGGGCGCCGAACTGCTCACCGGCGGCGCGGCCGAGCGTTTGGAGGGTGACCTGTCCAGCGGTTACTACATCCAGCCGACCCTGCTCAAGGGCCATAACAAAATGCGCGTGTTCCAGGAGGAAATCTTCGGCCCGGTGGTGGGTATCACCACCTTCAAGGACGAAGCCGAAGCCCTGGCCATTGCCAACGACAGCGAGTTCGGCCTGGGTGCCGGCCTGTGGACCCGCGACATCAACCGCGCCTACCGCATGGGTCGGGCGATCAAGGCCGGCCGCGTGTGGACCAACTGCTACCACCTGTACCCGGCGCACGCCGCGTTTGGCGGCTACAAGAAGTCCGGCGTGGGGCGTGAGAACCACAAGATGATGCTCGATCACTACCAACAGACCAAGAACCTGCTGGTGAGTTACGACATCAACCCACTGGGCTTCTTCTAACCCCGAATTGAAATGCAACCCAATGTGGGAGGGGGCTTGCCCCCGATAGCGGTGGCTCAGTCAGGTATGTATTGGCTGACACACTGCCATCGGGGGC